>JAVBUK010000023.1:0-5835 GCA_031555345.1 Xanthobacteraceae bacterium
GGCAGGCCGACGCCATGGCGAAGCGGATGCGGCGGACGGAGACGCGCACCAGGGCGCCGATCTTGAGAAGCTCGAGACGGATGGTGCCGCAGGTGGCGGCCGCGAAGGCGGTGTCGGCGAGGCCGATGCGCCGCAGCGCGCACAACAGCACATAGGCCATCGACGCGAACCACAGGCGCAGCTGATTGGCCCGCATGGTCGCTGCCGAGGTGCGGTCGGCGTAGAGGTCGAGCTGGCATTCCTTGATGCGGTTCTCCATCTCGCCGCGGGCGCAGTAGACGTCCTCGTAGAGCACCCGCGCGCCGGCCTCGCGACGCGTGAGCGAGGTGACGACGAAGCGCGGATTGGCCTCGTCCTTGGTCCACTCGGCCTTGGCGACGATGCGGCGCCGTCGGCTCCAGCTGTCCAGCGTGCGCCAGCGGAAGTCCTTGAAGCGGCGCGCCGGCCGGCCGGTCTTCTCGGCCGCCGTCCGGGCCGCGGCCAATTCGTCCTCGATCAGGGCGACCAGACGGGTGTTGCGGGCCAGCCCGAACAGATAATCGACGCGGTTGTTTTCGCACCACGCCATCAGCGCCTCGCGCGCGAAGCCACTGTCCGCCCGCAACAGAATGCGCACGAACGGCCAGCGCGCACGGACCTGCGCCACGATGCGGGCGACCTCCTCGACGCTGCCGGCGCTGGCGTCGATGTCGGCGCGCCGCAGCTTGGCCGCCAGCAGATGCCGGCCGCAGAATATGTACAGCGGCAGATAGCAGTAGCCGTCGTAATAGCCGTGGAAGAAGCGCCCCTCCTGATCCCCGTGCAGCGGATCGTCGGTGGCGTCGAGATCGAGAATGATCTGTTCGGGCGGCCGATGGTGCGCGTCCACGAACAGATCGACCAACAGCCGCTCGATCGCCGCGCCGTCGTAGGCGATCTTGTGATAGCGCGTCGGCTCCGGCCGGCTCAGCTCCAGCCGGTTGAGCGTCGACTTGCCGGCCACCGGCGCGCAGTCCTCGCGCCGGGCGTGAAGCTTGCCGGCCAGCGCCGCCATGATCGGGTCGTGCCGCAACGTGTCGTGGTCGTTGAGGTCCTCGTAGCCGAGCGCGATCGCGAACACCCGCTGGCCCACCAGGGTCGCCACCGTATGCTCGATCAGGTTCGCCTGGCGGCTGTCGCAAAAGCAGCCGGCGAAACGGCCCACCAGATCGATCACCCGATCGGTCGCCCCGAGAAGCAGCCCGCCGACGTTCGACGTCACCAGTCCGCCGTCGAATGCCGCGTCCACAACCCGGCCTTCCAGGGTTCCAAAATCAAACCGTTCTGCGCTACACTCTGTCGGCATCGGGACGCTCCTCGGATCGCGCGAAAGTGTTTGTTGCAAAACAATTTTCGCTGATTCTGCGTCCCGATGCGCCTGAATTCTGTGAGATTTCCGGGCTAGGGGGGCAGGCTCAAGGCGAGCAACATCGTTCTCTCTTTCGCGACATCGACGGGACATTCGCCCGATCAAAATACCCGCAGACATCTCATGTTCATAATGTGAACAATTGTTGTTGACGCTCCTGTTGCGGATACGGTAACTGTCGGCGCCGATCCGGGGCGGTTGATGTCAAACGCTAGACCTAGCAACATTGAGGACGATCGCATTACGCTCGGGCTGCTCAATTTAGTCGAGCGGAACGGTGAGCGGTCGCAGCGCCATCTGGCGTCCGAACTCGGCATCGCGCTGGGGCTGGTGAATGCCTATCTCAGGCGCTGCGTCAAGAAGGGCCTCGTCAAAGTGGGTCAAGCGCCCGCGCGCCGCTACGTATATTTTCTGACCCCTAAGGGTTTTGCGGAAAAATCGCGCCTGACGATCGAATACATCAGCGTCTCTTTTTCATTTTTCCGGCAGGCGCGAGCCGACTGCGTGACGGTGCTGGCGGCGGCAGAGGCCAGGGGTTGGAAGCGGGTTGTGCTGGTCGGCATCTCGGATCTGGCGGAGATCATTCGGGTCTGCGCGTTGGACAGCGGGATCGAGATCGTGGCGATCGTCGATCCGTATGCGTCCGTTGCGGTCTATGTAGGCCTGCCGGTCGAGAGTTCGTTTGCCGCCATCGCGGCGCCTTGGGATGGACTGATCGTGACGGATCTGCGCAGCAGCAGAGAAGCCTTCGCCAGTGCGCGGGACCGGTTCGGGGCCGGCTGCGTCCTCGCACCGGCCCTGCTCGGGCTGGAAACGCCGTCAGCTGAGGAGCCGGGTCGGTGAATGGACTTGCTGCAACCTGGTATGTGGTGCAGACGCAGCCGCATGCCGAGAACCGGGCGGCGGCGCATCTGGCGCGTCAGGGTTTCGAGACCTATTTGCCGCGTTGTCTCATGCGCCGGCGCCATGCGCGTCGGATCGAAAAAGTGGCGACCCCGTTGTTTCCCCGCTATCTCTTTGTCGGCATCGACATCACGACTCAGCGATGGCGTTCGGTCGCTTCGACCATCGGTGTCGCGCGGCTGATCTTGAACGGCGACGTCCCGGCGGCAGTGCCGGCTGGAGTCGTTGATGAGTTGAAAGGCCGCGAGGGAGACGACGGGTTGATCACGTTGCAGCGGCCGTTGCGGCTCGTGCCGGGCGACGGCGTGCGCATCATCGACGGCGTCTTTGCATCCTGCATCGGGCTGTTCGAGGGGTTGAGCGATCGGGATCGTGTCGCGGTCCTGCTCGATATGCTGGGCCGGAAGGTCCGTGTTGTGCTCGACGAAATGTCCGTCGTGGCGGCCTGAACGACGCGAAACGTTTCGTCGTCGGGCGATGAGGAGAGAGTTCGGGTGGACGCGGTTCACCCGAAGTGCGGTAGCTTGGAAATGCCACGCGTGCTGGTCGGGAGCTCCACATGACTTCGTTCGCATTGATTGGCGCGGCCGGCTATGTGGCGCCGCGGCATATGAAGGCCATCAAGGCGGTGGGAGGCGAGTTGGAGGTCGCGTTCGATCCCAACGACTCGGTCGGAATCCTCGACAGTTACTTCCCGAACGCCGATTTTTTCGTGGAATTCGAGCGGTTCGACCGTCATGTCGACAAGCTGCGCCGCCGCGGACGCAAGATCGACTACGTCTCGATCTGTTCGCCGAACTACCTGCACGACGCGCATTGCCGCTTTGCGTTGCGCGCGGACGCGGACGCGATCTGCGAGAAGCCGCTGGTCCTCAATCCCTGGAACATCGACGGCTTGGCCGAGATCGAGCGCGAGACCGGCCACCGCATCTCCACCATCCTGCAGTTGCGCCTGCACCCGACGATCCTGGCGCTGAAACAGAAGATCGCCGCGTCGGCGAAGAACGAGTTCGACGTCGACCTGACCTATATTACGTCGCGCGGCCGCTGGTATCATGCGTCCTGGAAGGGCGAGCAGGCGAAGTCCGGCGGCGTTGCCACCAATATCGGGGTGCATTTTTTCGACATGCTCGCGTATGTGTTCGGGCCGGTCCGCGTGAACGTCGCGCATGTGCGCGAGGAGTCGCGCGCGGCCGGATACCTCGAGTGCGGCCGCGCCAGGATCCGCTGGTTTCTTTCGGTCGACGCAGACGACCTGCCGGCTAACGTGAAGGGAAATAGGACGACCTACCGGTCGATCACACTGGACGGTGATGAGCTGGAGTTTTCCGAGGGGTTCACCGATCTGCATACCCGGAGCTACGAGGCGATCATGGCCGGTCGCGGGTTCGGCATTGAAGAGGTGCGCAACTCGATCGAGATCGTATCCGTCTTCCGCAAGGCGCCGCTCAATCTGCGGTCCGGCGAACGGCACCGCATCCTCGACAAGGTGCATGCATGAGCGCGCAGATCATCGAGGATCCGCGCTTTCCCGGTGTTCGCATCCACGAAAGCGCGTATGTTGACGATCCGGTCGCCATCGGCGAGGGTACGGCGATCTGGCACTTTTCCCACATCCTCGGCGACGTCGTGATCGGGCGCAATTGCTCGATCGGCCAGAACGTCGTGATCGGGCCACGGGTGACGATCGGCGACGGCTGCAAGATCCAGAACAACGTGTCGCTGTATGAGGGCCTGGTGCTCGAGGACGACGTGTTCTGCGGTCCGAGCTGCGTGTTCACCAACGTGGTCAACCCGCGCGCGCATGTCAGCCGCAAGGCCGAGTTCCGTACGACGGTGCTGCATCGCGGGGCCACGATAGGTGCGAACGCTACCATCGTGTGCGGTCATGCGATCGGCGCCTGGGCCTTCATCGCCGCGGGGGCGGTCGTGACCAGGGACGTGCCCGAATACGCCCTGATGGCCGGAGTTCCCGCACGCCGCATCGGCTGGATGAGCCGGGCCGGCGAGCGGCTGGGAGCCGACCTCGTCTGCCCGCGGGATGGAACCAGATATGAAGAGGTAGAGAACGGGGGGCTCTTGATCGCAAATTGAATAGCCGCGAGTATGACGAATTGAAACCATCGATGTTAATGAACTGTATCAAAATATGAAATACCGCTGTTAATTAACGCATGGTGGCCGATAGGAAATGGTTATGTTCAGTTTGACGAAGTCGGTGTCTGTGATATTCTTGAAGCGCGGGATTCTTTTTCGGACGACACTTGTTGAAGTTCGGAGACGATATGCCGGTTCGATTCTGGGCATGGCGTGGCTGCTGCTGGGACCCGCATTTTTAATGATCTTATATTCGCTGATCTATGGGATTGTATTTAAGCTTCGGCCAACCGAAATGAGCTCTCAGGAATATATTATATTTATTTTAACCGGTCTTATTCCTTTTCTCGGATTCAGTGATGCGCTCACGAGCGGGGCGGCATCTCTGGCGACGCAGCGCGAGTTGCTTCTGAACACCACGTTTCCGGCGGAACTGGTGCCGTTGCGTGCCGTGTTGGTCGCCTTTTCGGGCCCGGTCGTCGGCCTCGTTATCCTAATGGGCGCGGATGGAGTGCTGGGTCGATTTTCGGGATGGAACCTGTTCGCTCCGGCTTTCGTCATGCTGCTAGCGATGTTCGTGACGGGTTTAGTGTGGTTGTTGTCTTTGGCGAATTTGGTTATACGTGATATTCAGCAAATAATTTCGTATTTTGTCATGGGAATGCTTGTTGTAAGCCCTATCGCATATTTGCCTTCGATGCTTCCTCAGGGACTTTCTTTGTTGATATGGCTAAATCCTTTATCGTACTACATCATGGCGCTTCAAAGTATTGTCATATTTGACAGATTTCCTTCTGCTTTCGTCGCTGTGACGTGCTTGGTGCTGAGCTTGGCAAGCTTTGCATTCGGCTGGAGGACATTCCAGCGTGCCAAAACGATCTTTTTTGACTATGCTTGAGGCTCAAACACGAAATGCGCAAAACGCTCCCTTGGGGGGCGTCGCAATCCAGTTTTCGAGTGTCGGTAAAAGGTACCGACTGTATGCCAATCAACTCGATTTGGCACTGGAGGTGCTAGGCGTAAAGTTACCTTTTTCCCGACGAGAAATTAGAGAATTTTACGCTTTGCAGGACATCAATCTGGAGATTGCGCGAGGCGAACAGGTTGGTGTGATTGGCCGCAACGGTGCGGGAAAGACGACTTTATTAAAACTCGTAACCGGCAATTTCGCGCCCACACGTGGACGTGTGTCGGTGTACGGCTCCGTTCAGGCCTTGATGCACGTCGGTCTCGGTTTCCATCCCGAATTCACAGGGTATGAAAACCTGCGATCCTCGCTCCTGTACAATGGCCTGGATGCTTGCGCAATGGATGCGGCTTTGGCGGACGCAGTCGAATTCGCGGAGCTTGGAGAGTTTTTGCATCAACCATTCAAGAGTTACTCGCTTGGAATGCGTTCGCGACTGCAATTTGCGGCGGCGACTGCGATAAGTCCAGATATTCTGATC
>JAVBUK010000043.1:0-6958 GCA_031555345.1 Xanthobacteraceae bacterium
AAGCACATGGCCAAAAATCTCGCCCGCAGGGCCCCAGGCCGCGACTCCGTCCGCCTACGCCTCAAAACCGCAGGATGGGACGACGACTACCTCGCAAGCCTCATCGCGGCTTAAAGTCCTTCACCCGATTCCCCTGCCGGCAGCGTCGATATTTCGCCGTGGGCCACCTTGGGTGGACAAAACCCGTCACCACACGATCCGCATTACACCGCGTCGACCAGCGCGACACATACGGGCTACGCGGTCGGTGTCGGACTCGAATACGCAATCGCGCCGCATTGGTCTCTTCGCGCCGAATACCTGCATCTCGGTTTTGGCAGCAAGAGATATGATTTCAACTTCGGCACGGCTGGCACCGCGCATGCCGACGCCAAGCCCGATTTCGACATCGTGCGCGTCGGTGCCAACTACCGATTCTGATTCGGCGATAGTCGAGCCACGTTCGGGGCTCGAGGCGAGAATCGGCCTGATCACCGTTCCCCCGGTCGGTCGGGCCGTTCCCGTTCGGCAAATACCCGCCCCCGGTGTCTGTCCACGCACCGACCTCACCGTCGAATGCATCACCCGGACCAACGGGCATTGGGGCCTGGTGCCGCAGGACGAAACCGGGATGGTTCGGGTCGTCAACCAGGCCGCCTTCGCCCTGCGGCGCATCGTGCCCGATGTGCCGGCGCTGGTGCCCCGGGTGCGTTTGCCGCCAGCGTGACCGGAATGCAAAAGCGTGCCCCGGTTCCGACCTTCGGTTCGGTCGGCGTGCTGCACTTGCGTACGCCAGCGCATCTGGCTCGCTGAAAACGCGGCTGCAACGCCGGCTGTTCCACCGAACGGTTTCGCAAGCTCGTTCCGTCACCGCGGCCCGGCTCACGCCGGCAGGCCGCCCACCACCTTCACCACCGCCGCGGTCAACGTCGCGAGTTCGTCCGGCGCGATGGTGAAGGCCGGCGCCAGATAGACGACGTTGCCGAACGGCCGCACGAACGTGCCGGCGTCGATGAAGCGCTGGCGCAGGCCGTCGAGATCGCCGATCCGGTCGAGTTCGACCACCCCGATCGCCCCCCTCACCCGCACGTCCCTGACGCCTGGCAGATCCCGGCACGGCGCCAGCCCGTCGGCCAGCGCCGAAGAAATCGCCGCCACCTGAGCGAGCCGCGGTTCCCGTTCGAACAGGTCGAGCGAGGCATTGGCGGCGGCGCAAGCCAGCGCATTGCCCATGAAAGTCGGACCGTGCATCAGCGCGTGCAGAGGGTCGTCCGACCAGAAGGCGTCGAACACTTTTCGGGTGGCGATGGTGGCGGCCAGCGGCAGCGTGCCGCCGGTCAGCGCTTTGGACAAGGTCATGATGTCGGGCACGACGTCGGCCGCCTGGCAGGCGAACATCGTGCCGGTGCGGCCGAACCCGGTGAATATTTCGTCGAACACCAGCAGCAGGTCGAAACGGTCGGCCGCAGCGCGCAGGCGCCGCAGCACCGCGGGATCGTGGAACCGCATGCCCCCGGCCCCCTGCACCAGCGGCTCGACGAAGATCGCGGCGATTTCCTCCGCGTGTCGGTCGAGGGTGAGCGAAAAGGCCGCGGCGGTTCGCTCGTCGGTCGGCAGATCGACGATGATGTGCTCGGGCAGAAAGCCGCGGAACAGCGCGTGCATGCCCTCGTCCGGGTCGCAGATCGCCATCGCCCCTGAGGTGTCGCCGTGATAGCCGCCGCGGAACGCCAGGAAGCGCGTGCGGCCCTTGGCGCCCCGGTTGATCCAGTATTGCACCGCCATCTTCATCGCGACTTCGACCGCGACCGAGCCGGAGTCGGTGAAGAACACCCGGTCGAGATCGCCGGGGGCGAGCGCCGCCAACCGCCGGGCGAGGATCATCGGCTGTTGGTGCGCCAGGCCGCCGATCATGACGTGCGGCATCACCTGGAGTTGCCCCATGACCGCGTCGCGAATGTGGGGATGATTGTAGCCGTGGCAGGCGGTCCACCACGACGCCACGCCGTCGATCAGCTGGCGTCCGTCCGCCAGGATGATCCGCGACCCGTCGGTGCCCATGACGGCGGTCGGCGGCCGCGCCGTTTTCATCTGGGCATAGGGCCACCACATATGGGTCACGCCGTTTTCATACCACTCTGGCGGATGGTTGGCGGCCAGGCCGGCGGTCGGCGGCCGCTCGGGGCGAGTGTTCGGTGTGCTGCTGGTGAGGGTGCTGTTTTTGGCGTTCATGGGTTCATTTTGCATTGGGGGGGCCGGTCGGGCTACACCCCTGCCACAGATAGATGGGATGCACGAGCCACATGACCCTGGACGAATTCGCCACCGCCAAGCTCGCCAACCTTGCCGACGCCCACCTCAAACGGACCATCGTCGACACCGACCGGGTCGACGGCGTCCACGTGGACCGCAACGGCCGGCGTCTGCTGTCGTTCTCCTGCAACGATTACCTCAATCTCACCCACCATCCGGAGGTCAAGGAGGCGGCGATTGCGGCCGTGCGTCGCTACGGCGTGGGCTCGGCGGCGTCGCGCCTGGTGACCGGCAATCATCCGCTGCTCACCGAACTGGAAAGCCGTCTCGCCCGGATGAAGGGGACCGAAGCCGCCTGCGTGTTCGGTTCCGGCTATCTGGCCAACGCCGGCATCATCCCCGCCTTGACCGGTCGCGACGACCTGGTGTTGCTGGACGAACTCGCGCACGCCTGCCTGTGGTCCGGCGGCCAGCTCAGCAAGGCGCAGCTTGTCGGGTTCCGCCACAACGATCTCGACCACCTCGAATCCCTGCTGCGTCAGCACCGGGCCCAGCGCCGCAACGTGCTGATCGGCACCGACGGGGTGTTCTCGATGGACGGCGATCTCGCCCCACTGACGGAACTCGGCGCCCTCGCGAGGCGTTACGATGCTTGGCTGCTGGCCGATGACGCCCACGGCATCGGCGTGGTCGGCGGCGGCCGCGGTTCCACCTATGCCGGCGGCTCCCATGCCGACGTGCCGCTGCAGATGGGCACCTTGTCGAAAGCGATCGGCGGCTATGGCGGCTACCTGTGCGCCTCGCGGCCGGTGATCGAGTTCCTGCACAACCGGGCGCGAACCTTCGTGTATTCGACCGGTCTGCCGCCGGCGACCGTGGCCGCCGCCATCGCGGCCCTCGACGTCATCGAGCGCGATCCGGACTTCGCCGCCACGCCGGTGCGCAAGGCGCAGGCCTTCACTCGCCGGCTCGGCCTGCCGGACGCGCAAAGCCCGATCGTCCCGGTGGTGGTGGGCGCCGCCGACCAGGCGCTCGAGGCCAGCCGGTTGCTGGAAGCGGAAGGGTTTCTGGTCGTCGCGATCCGGCCGCCGACCGTACCGGAGGGAACCGCGCGGCTGCGGTTCACGTTCTCGGCCGGCCATCCCGACGCCGAAATCGAGCGGCTGGCCACGTTCATGCGCGAGCGCGTGCTGGTATGAGCGGGCTGTTCGTCACCGCGACCGGCACCGAGGTCGGCAAGACCTTCGTGACCGCGGGGCTGGTCCGCCACCTGCGCACGCAGTCGCGCCGGGTCGACGCCCTCAAGCCGGTCGCCAGCGGCCTCGATATCGCCCATCCGGAAGGCAGTGACAGCGCGGCCCTGCTGGCGGCGCTGGGGCGCGATGTGACACCCGACGCCATCGCCGACGTCTCGCCATGGCGCTTTGCCGCGCCGCTGTCGCCCGACATGGCGGCAGAACGCGAGGGCCGCGCCATCGACTTCGCCGCCCTGGTGTCGTTTTGCCGAGAGCGGATCACGCGGGCCGACCGGCTGTTGATTGAAGGCATCGGCGGCCTGATGGTTCCGCTCGACGATCGGCATACGGTGCTCGACTGGCTGGTCGCGCTCGATGTTCCCGCCATACTGGTCACCGGCAGCTATCTCGGCTCGCTCAGCCATGCCCTGACGGCGGTCGAAGTGCTGGCGGCGCGCCGATGCAAGCTCGCCTCCGTGGTGGTCAGCGAGACCCCCGGCAGCAGCGTCGGGCTCGACGATACCCTCGGCTGCCTGCGCCGCTTCGTCGAGGCCGATATTGTCGCGTTGCCGCGACTGGCCACGGCAGACGCCGATCATCCGGCATTCGGCCGGATCGCCAGAGTGGCCTTTGCGGGCGATTAGGATTCGGCGCGTTGGTGGCGATCAAAAAGGCCAGCCGACCTTGATGACCGTCTCCACCGAGCTTTCCAGGTTGATCAGCGCGTGCAGCACGAAGGTCAGGATGACCGATCGGCTGCGCCAGCGCAGCCAGCCGAACAGCAGCCCGAGCACGAATACCTGCGACAGGCCGAACCAGTCGTACTGCAGGTGCAGGGCGGCCCACAGCGCCGCGATGACCGGGATGGCCACGATCGGCCGGTCCGGAGAGCGCACCAGGCCGCGGTACAAGAAACCGCGGAACATGATCTCTTCGCCGAGCGGCGCGAACAGCACGACGGCCACGCCCAGCGCCACCATCCAGCCGAGGCTTCCCGCGCTGGCGTAGGTATCGATCTGGAACGACGTCACCAGGTCCTGGCCGGTGGCCATACCGAAAGCCGCGATGGCGATGCCGACCGCCACGATGGCGGCGAGGCCCACGCAAAAGTCGTGAGGGCGAAAGCTGCCGAGGGCCAGATAGTCACCCACCGGTCCCCGCAGCCGTGCTGCCGCCGCCAGCACGGCGATCTGCAGCGGGGTGGCGATCAGGGTCGAGAGCGCCAGAACCGGTCCGGCGCGCTGCGACAGCGAGCGTATGAACATCCCCTGGTCGCCGGACCACCAATAGACGACGACCAGGGCCACGCCCTGGCCGATCACCACGGCCAGCACCGTCCAGGCAATCGTCGTGATAATTCCCCAGGGTTTTGCGGCCTGCGCTTCCATCTCCGTGTTCCAGTCGTGTTGCGTGACAATGGCGAGCAGGACGTGCTCGCCATGGTATCGGCGCGCCGGCGCCGGATGCCGGCGGTCCGGGGCAGGAAATCTCAAGGAATCAGCACGATCGACCCCGTGGTCTTCCGGCTCTCGAGATCCTCATGTGATTTCCTCGCGTCCTTGAGCGCGTATTTGTGGTTCACGGGAATTTCGACCTTGCCGCTCGACACCGCCTGGAACAGGTCATCGGCGATGTCGATCAGGTCGGCGCGCTTGGCCATATAGGTAAACAGCGTCGGCCGGGTGCAGAACAACGACCCCTTGGCCTGCAGCAGGTTGATGTCGAAGGCACCCACCGTGCCGGACGCATTGCCGAAACTGACGAACATGCCCAGCGGTCTGATGCAATCGAGCGAGGCAGGGAACGTGGCCTTGCCGATGCCGTCGTACACCACATCGCACAGCGCGCCGCCGGTGATCTCCTTGACCTTGGCGACAAAGTCCTCGTCCCGGTAGAGAATCGTGTGGTGACAGCCGTTTGCCTTGGCGAGCTCGGCCTTTTCCTTCGACCCGACCGTGCCGATCACGGTGGCGCCGAGCGCATTCGCCCACTGGCACAGGATCAGCCCGACGCCGCCGGCTGCGGCGTGCATCAGCACGTTCATGCCTTTGCCGACCTTGAAGGTGCGTTTGAGCAGGTATTCCGCGGTCATGCCTTTGAGCATCATGCCGGCCGCCTGCTGGTAGCTGATCGCATCCGGGAGCTTTACCGCCCGGTTGGCCGGAATCAGCCGTTCGGCCGCGTAGCCGCCGAACGGGACCACGTAGGCCACCCGGTCACCCACCTCAAGATCCTTGACCCCCGGGCCGATGGCTGTCACCTCGCCGGCGCCTTCGTTGCCGGAGACGAACGGCAGGCCGTCGGGGGCCTTGTAGAGACCGGTGCGGAAATAGGTGTCGATGTAATTGACCCCGCAGGCATGCTGTTTGAGGCGCACTTGGCCCTCGCCGGGGGCGGGCACGTCGATGTCATCGTAGGTCAATACTTCGGGACCGCCATGTTTATGGACTCGGATCGCTGCGACCATGATGCTCTCCTTCCTGTTTCCAGGCGGCCGAACCAGCAGCTCGCCTCGGCAATCGACGGCGCGACACGCGCGCGGCGGGATCATAGGTTCGCGCCGCCAAGACGCAAGGTCGGGATCGGTGGCTTGGCGCGAGCGCCACCACCGCACATTCCGGGCATGACCAAGGCTCGCCCGGTGGCCAGCCCGGTCCGCATCGGCTAGGGAGAGGCGAGGAGTTCGGGATGAGCGACAGACGGGAGCAGGCCGAGGTGGTCGTGGTCGGCGGCGGACCGGCGGGGCTGGTCGCCGCCCTGGCGCTCGCCGCCGGCGGGCTCGAAACCGCCTTGGTGACCGGACGGACCGGGCGCACCGACAATCGCACCACGGCGCTGCTCGCCGGCTCGGTAAAGGCCCTGGAGGTCCTTGGTGTCTGGCGCTCCTGCCAGGACGCGGCCGCCCCGCTCAAGGCCCTGCGGATCGTCGACGACACGCGCCGCCTCTGGCGCGCCCCCGAGGTCCGCTTCCTGGCGGCCGAGCTGGGCCTTTCGGCCTTCGGGTGGAACATCGAAAACCGTCACCTGGTGGCGTCGTTGTCCGCGCGGGCGGGCGAATTTCCGAACCTGCTGCGGGTCGAGTGTGATGTCTCGGCACTGACGCTCGATGACGCCGGCGCGCGCGCGGAACTGGCCGGCGGCGGAAGCGTGCGGGCACGGCTGGTGGTGGCCGCCGATGGGCGCCGCTCGCTCTGCCGCCAGGCGGTCGGCATCGAGACCGATCAGTGGGACTATGCCCAGGCCGCGCTTACCCTCAACTTCGGCCACGCCCGGCCGCACGGCGACACCTCGACCGAATTCCACACCGAACAGGGGCCGTTCACTCTGGTCCCCCTGCCCGGCCGGCGATCGAGCCTGGTGTGCGTCGTGGCCCCCGAAGAGGCCACGCGGCTGCGCCCGCTGAGCCATGCCGCGCTCGCCGAGGAGATCGAGCGGCGCTCGCATTCGATCCTGGGCAAGGTCGCGCTCGAACAGGATCGCGGGCTGTTTCC
>JAVBUK010000512.1:0-3427 GCA_031555345.1 Xanthobacteraceae bacterium
ATCAGGCGGCCGGGAATGAAGAACGGCGACACGCGTCGCGGTCCCTTCTCCTTGAGCACGATCGACGTCTCGGCGATCCCGGCCAGGCCGCCGATACCCGAGCCGATCAGCACGCCGGTGCTGGCCTGCTCCTCGCAGGTCTTCGGCCGCCAGCCGGAATCGGCGATCGCCTGGGTGGCGGCGCACATCGCATAGACGATGAAGTCGTCGACCTTGCGCTGCTCCTTCGGATCCATCCACTGGTCGGGGTTGAAGGTCCCGGCCGTTCCGTCGCCGCGCGGCACCATGCAGGCGATCTTGGTCGACAGGTCCGAGACGTCGAAGGTATCGATCGTCCTGGCGCCGCTCTCGCCGGCAAGCACCCGTTGCCACGAGATGTCCACGCCGCATCCCAGCGGAGACACCAGCCCAAGCCCTGTTACGACGACTCGTCTCATTGTCTCAACCGGCATCGGAAACCACTGCGCCGCACGTGCGAAATCGCGATGCCCGCGGACGATCGCGATGCCGTCGCCGAACCCGCCGGCTCGTACGACGGTCCCTGCGAAGAGACGTCAGCTCTTCGCGTTCTTTTCCAGGAATTTCACCGCATCGCCGACCGTCAGGATCGTCTCGGCGGCGTCGTCGGGAATCTCGCACCCGAACTCCTCTTCGAACGCCATCACCAGTTCGACCGTGTCGAGGCTGTCGGCGCCGAGGTCGTCGATGAAACTCGCATTTTCGGTCACCTTGTCGGGTTCGACCCCGAGGTGCTCCACGACGATTTTCTTCACTCGCTCGCCAATGTCACTCATTTTTCAAACCTCGTGCGCTGCGGAAACGGCCCGAACCAACACTAGACGCCAAGTCGTCGCGTCGCGGCCTCGTCGTGGTTGACGATGGCAGGACGCACGGGTCGAGGATGGTTCCCCAGCCCCACATTCTTCCGCGTCGCCCAGCCAAGCGGGGGTTCGGTTATCATACTTCATTCGGCTTGACCAGCAGCCCCATGACGGCCGTTTTCATCCGAATTGACAGACCGAAAAGCCGATCGAACGGCCCGCCGAACGGCGGATCGATCGATCGAAGTTCTCACGGCATGACCATGCCGCCGTTCACGTGCAGGGTCTGGCCGGTGACGTAGCTCGCTTCGTTCGAGGCGAGGTAGACGGCTGCGGCGGCGATGTCCTCGCCCCCGCCCAGCCGCCCGGCCGGCACCCGCGCCAGCACCGACTCCTTCTGCTTGTCGCCGAGAGAGTCGGTCATCGCGGTGGCGATGAAGCCGGGCGCGATACAGTTGACCGTCACGGCGCGCGACGCCACCTCCAACGCCAGCGACTTGGTCATGCCGATCAACCCGGCCTTGGCGGCGGCGTAGTTTCCCTGCCCGGCGTTGCCGGTGACGCCGACCACCGAGGTGACGGAAATGATCCGCCCGAAGCGCCGGCGCATCATGCCGCGCACCGCCGCACGGGCCAGCCGGAAGGCGGCCGTCAGGTCGACCGCGATCACGCTGTCCCAGTCCTCGTCCTTGAGGCGCATGAAGATGTTGTCGCGGGTGATCCCGGCATTGTTGACCAGGATGTCGAGCCCGCCACAGGCCGCCTCGACCGCCGGAACGAGATTTTCCACCTCGTCCCTGTCGGCCAGATCGCACGGCAGCACCTGCACGCGATCACCGAGCTCGGCCGCGATGCCGTCGAGCACCTCGCGACGCGTGCCGGAGACCGCGACGGTCGCGCCGCGGGCGTGCAACGCACGCGCAATCGCGCCGCCGATGCCTCCGGTCGCCCCGGTCACCAGGGCAATCCTGCCGGACAGATCAAACACGGACACCCCCACTTGGATGATCGGTCTCAGGTTCGAACCGACCTGCACGCGCCGATGTCCTCCGGCGTGCCGATGGAAACGCCCCGCGCGCCGTCGGAAATACGCTTCACCAGACCGCTGAGCACCTTTCCGGCGCCGAGTTCATAGAACGCGGTGACGCCCTGCTCGGCCATGAACGAGATCGACTCGCGCCAGCGGACGGTCCCGGTCACCTGTTCGACCAGGTGGCGAACGATGTCGGCCGGCTCGACCAGCGGCTTGGCGAGGACGTTCGCCACCACCGGCACCTTCGCGCGCGCGACCTTCACCTGGGCGAGCGCGTTGGCGACCGCATCCGCCGCCGGGCGCATCAGAGTGCAATGGAAGGGTGCGGACACCGGCAGAATCACCGCCCGCTTGGCGCCCTTGCCCTTGGCGAGTTCGACCGCCCGCTCCACCGCCGCCTTGTCGCCCGACACCACGACCTGTCCGGCGCCGTTGTCGTTGGCGGCCTGGCAGACATCCCCCTGGGCCGCCTCGGCGGCCACCGCGACCGCCTCGTCGAATTCCAGCCCGATCAGCGCCGCCATCGCGCCGGTCCCCACCGGCACCGCCTTCTGCATGGCACGCCCGCGCACCCGCACCACCCGGGCGGCATCCGCCAGCGACAGCGAACCGGCGGCGACATGCGCCGAATATTCCCCGAGCGAATGACCGGCGACAAAGGCTGCCTCGTTGCCGAGGTCGAGGTTGGCTTCGCTCTCCAGCACCCGCAGCGCCGCGACCGAAACCGCCAGCAGCGCCGGCTGGGTATTTTCGGTCAGCGTGAGCGTTTCCGCAGGTCCCTCCCACATGACCGTCGACAGCGTCTCACCGAGAGCCTCGTCGACCTCCTGAAACACCTGCTTGGCCACGCCGAAGTTGTCGGCCAGGGATTTTCCCATGCCGACCGCTTGGCTGCCCTGCCCCGGAAACATGAACGCGACCGACATGCGCAGCCCCCTCGCCTCTCCGAATTCTGGCTCTCAGACACCGCAGGGTCAGGGATGTCAAGACAGTTTGCTTGATATCCGCCAGATCCCATACCGGGTTCAGACATGGATCCGGTTCGATCCCTACCGGAGTCAGCCTTATCTCGGGTCTTGTGGAAAAAACGACCACAACCACAGCGTGGCAAAACTGAATTGTTCGCCAAATCAACTGCACAACCGGTGCCAGCGCCGGGCCATCCAGCATCATACCGCTACGGATACGGAGCTACCGAACCAACGCGGACAAACGCCCCCATTCCGTCGGACAATTTCGCCAGCGAATGCTCGCCGGCGAGTGATCGCCCGAACTCCGGTCGCCTATTTGATCGAACACGCCCGGTTGCGCAATCCAAAATACACGACCGTATCGGCAAGAATGCCGCAACGGAGGCGCTTGACCGATGGAATTACCTCTGCTGGCGTCGCCGAGCGCCGTCGACGGGGCGGTCCGGCGCAGCTCGCCGACGCCAGGGCCCCGAATCCAGGTTAACGCGGTAGTTGTCCGAGGATGTTTGCGAGGAATTTGAGGTCCCATCCGGCGCATTTTCGCCTGAGCTTGATGGATTTTCTGTCCTTGACGGCGCGGACGAGATTGATGGCGAAGTGTC
>JAVBUK010000477.1:0-4532 GCA_031555345.1 Xanthobacteraceae bacterium
CGTGATAGGGTGACGGCGTGATGCGCAACCGTTCCAACCCTTTCGGCACCGTCGGGTAGTTGATCGGTTGGATGTAGATGCCGTGCTGCTCCAGCAGCCGGTCGCTCGCCGCCTTGCACTTTTCCGGATCGCCGACATAGACCGGGACGATGTGGGTCTGCGACGCCATCACCGGCAGGCCCGCCGCCGACAGCGCCGCCTTGGTGCGCGCCGCCTGCGCCTGATGCCGCTCGCGCTCCGCTCCGGAGCGCTTGAGATGCCGGATCGCCGCCGTCGCTGCCGCGGCGATCGGCGGCGGCAGCGCGGTGGTGAAGATGAAACCCGGCGCATAGGAGCGCACCGCGTCGATCAACGCGCGCGAACCCGCGATGTAGCCGCCCAGGCACCCGAATGCCTTGGCCAGGGTGCCTTCGATCACGTCGCAGCGCGCCGCCACGCCCTGAAGTTCGGTGATGCCGCCGCCCCGCGCCCCGTACATGCCGACCGCATGCACCTCGTCCACGTACACCATCGCGTCGTGGCGTTCGGCCAGCGCACAGATCGCCGGAATCGGCGCCAGATCGCCGTCCATCGAATACAGGCTTTCGATCACCACCAGCTTCGGCCGCGGCCCCGCCGCCTCGAGCAGCGCCGCGAGGTGGGCGACGTCGTTGTGACGGAATATCTCCTTGTCGCAGCCCGACTGCCGCACCCCCTCGATCATCGAGTTGTGGTTGAGCGCGTCCGACAGGATCAGGCAACCGGGGATCAATCGGGCGAGCGTCGCGATCCCGGTCTGGTTCGACACGTAGCCGGAGGTGAACACCAGCGCGGCTTCCTTGCCGTGCAGGTCCGCCAGTTCGCACTCCAGCTCCACCAGCGGATGGTTGGTCCCGGCGATGTTGCGGGTGCCACCGGCGCCGGTGCCCATCCGCCGCGCGGTGCCGACCATCGCGGCGATCACGTCCGGGTGCTGGCCCATGCCCAGATAGTCGTTGGAGCACCAGATCACGACTTCGCGCGGCCCCTGCGGCGCATGCCAGAGCGCCCGCGGAAACCGTCCTGCCTGACGCTCGAGGTCGGCAAAGTCCCGATACCGCCGCTCATCCCGAAGGCGGGCGAGGGCGGTCTTGAAATACCGATCGTAGGTCATGTGAGGCGCACCTCAGATCCCATCCCGATCTCCTTTTTAAAAGTCTTGGGTGGTGGTTGTCGAGGGACAACAACCAAGACGAAAGACGGTCAAGCGGGGAAGAAGGGGTAGACGCCAGAGGTTGAGTGTTACGCCGGATCCGCTGCACCCGGGTCAGCGGGTGCCGGGGTCGCGGATTTGGACCAAATCCGGCCGGCCCGCGCAACCGTCCAACCGGATTTGGTATCGGGTGCCCCTCTGCGGTGCCGCAGGCGCGGGGGGCTTGCGGTCAGGTGAACAGCGAGGCCCACTTCTCCTTGACGGCTTTGGTGAATTCCGGGCCGGCCTCTGCCACCGGCGCGAACGTGCTCAGCCGGTCGAACGGCCGGCAGGCATTGATCAGGACCCGGTTGTTCCAAAGGCGCCCGCCGGCTTTGGCTTCGTCCGACAAGGTCGGATCGAGCGGGGTGCTCCAGCTCTGATTGATGATGGAGAAATCGGATCCCGGATCGGAGCGCGTGCTGAGTGCCCAGATGACGTCGTCGTTGTTGGTCGGATCGATGTCGTCGTCGACGACTATCGAATATCTCGCCATCAGGCCGCCCGCCTGGCACGTACACGCGATCGCCGCCGCCGCCGACGCATGACCGGCATATTTCTGGGAAATGCTGGTGACGATCCACATGCGCCCGCAGCCCGCCAGGGCGAGCCAGACGCCCTTGACCGCCGGCACGCCCGCCCGGTGCAGCGTTTCCATGATGTGGGCCGACCGCATGACGCTGAAATAATAGGAGTTGTCATGCGGCGGCCGGCCCGGGGGCGAGCCGAGCTGGATCGCCTGGTTGCGATAGTAGAGGGCCTTGACGCGAACCACGGCCTCTTTTCGCTGTCCGCCGGCGTAGTATCCGGTGAATTCGCCGAACGGTCCCTCGATCATAGTGTCGTCGGGATAGGCGTATCCCTCGATGACGATTTCCGCGTCGGCCGGGATCGGCAGGCCGGTGACCGGCCCTTTGATCACCGGGACGCGCCGTCCGACGGACGCGCCGATCCACGACATTTCGTCCACCCCGGGGGGCACGTCGGACGATCCTATCAACAGGAACAACGGATGGGCGCCGAAACACATCACCACCGGACACGGCTTGCCCTGGGCCCAGTACTTGGCGCGGATCATGTTGCCGTGATGCCCCGGGGCGATGAAGTTGCCGACCACGTCCTTGCCGAACAGTTGAACGCGATAGGTGGCGAGATTGGTCCAGCCCGTGTCGGGATCCTGATGGATCTGATAGCAGCCGGTTCCGATGAAGGGACCACCGTCCTTCTCGTGGTAGGTCGGCGTCGGGAATATCGTCAGGTCGATATCGTCTCCGGTCCGCTGGTTCTCCATCACCGGGCCGGTCTTGACGTACTCGACGGGATAGTCGCGGGCGTTGCTCTCGACCGACCGGAGAAGCGCCGACGTCTTGTTGACGAGCTCCAGGCTGCTCAGCGGCGGTCCCTCGAGGCCCATGGTCAGCGCCACCGTTGCGGCATTGTTCATCGATCCGGTGAGCAGGCGGAAGCTGTCGTCGTTGCTGCCTATCGACTTGCTGAACAGGAAGGCCGGACCGAGGCGCTGGGCGTTGATGTCGGTGATGGTGCCGATCTCGTACTTGAGATCCGCGCCGACCACGTCCTTCAACAGACCCCGCTCTCGCGCCTTGTCGATCCAGTCGCGCAGATCGAACGCCGCTGTGTTGGAGCCAGCCATAGATGATCTCCTCTCGTATGGACTGTCGTGTCCCGGTGACTGTCGATGGTTTCCGGCGGCGCCGGCGCTGCCGGGCGTGCAGCGCAGGCGCCATCGTGAGGGCTTTCAACCAGCCTGACTTTTCCGCTCAACGTGCGCCGGATGGCGCGCCGACGGCGGGTGCAAGCTGGGCTTGGTCCGGCGTGAAGTTGTGCTTGTCGCGAACCAGCCAGATGAGGATGCCGACGACCAGCCCCGGCAATCCCAGGAAGAAGAACAGCACGTTGACGTTGGAGGTGAACATCATCAGGACGCCGTTGATGGCGGGGCCGGCGAAGCCGCCGATGCGGCCGATCCCCATCGCGCACCCCAACGCCGTCGCGCGCATCGTCGGCGGGTAGTAGAGCGAATTGTGAGCATGGATGACACCCTGTCCGGCGCCGTTGCCCACCCCGGCCAGCGCGATGAGACACGACAGCACCGCGAAATCGCGCGTGAACGCCAGCAGCGCTAGCGTCACGAAGGTGGTCAGGAACAGGACGCAGGCCGTCTTGCGGCGTCCGACCCGGTCGGCGACCCAGCCCGCCCCGAAGGCGGAGATGAACTTGCCGATATTGAGCGACGCCAGGAACCACAAGCCGCTGCTGAGCGAGAAGCCGAACTCCATCATCAACTTGGGCAACCAGGTACCGAGCGCATAGACCAGGTAGAAGCTGAAGAAATAGATCGTCCACATGCACAGGGTCGCGCCGGCGCGGCTTTCCTTGAACAACTCGACGATCGGTACCTTGCCGCCACCGCCCCGGTAATAGACCAACTCGGCATCGGCCGGCACCGGGTCCTGCGGACGGGCCCGTTGCAGCACCTTGCGCAGCTTGTCGACTTGTTTCCGCCGCAACAGGTGCAGCGGAGACTCCGGCACGAAGAGGATCGTCAGCGGCAGGAGCAGGAGCTGCGACGACGCCACGAAGTAGACCGACCGCCAGCCGAACGACGGCACCAGCCACATGCTGAGACCGGCCGAGACGATCCCGCCGGCCGCCATCCCGGCCATGATGATCGCCGTGCACAGGGTGCGGTTGCGGGCCGGTGCATATTGCGACGCGAGGGCGATGAAGCACGGGGCCGAACCGCCGACGCCCAGGCCGGCGATGAAGCGGGCCAAGCCGAACGTATTGGGATCGTGGGTGAAGCCGGTGCAGAATGTGGCAACGGCGAAGATCGTGGTGCCCACCACGATCGCCCACTTCTGTCCGATCTTGTCGGCCAGGTAGCCGAACCCGACCGCGCCGATGGCCGCTCCGATCAACGCATAGCTGCCGATCACGCCGGCCTGCGCCGGGCTCATGTTGAATTCCTTCAGCAACAGCGGAACGGTCGCGCCGTAGATGTAGAGATCGTAGCCGTCGGCCAGGACGGTCAGGAAGCCGACGAAAATGAGCAGGCCATGAAACAAGTTGAATTTGCCGTCGGCCAGAAATTCGTTGACTTTGAGCTGCTGGTGCGAGGCCCCTGATTTCGCGATATCCATGACAACTCCTGTGATCGGACTTTTCCGGTCCGGTGATCGGACGTCGTTTACGGTGCCATCGGTCGGGATGTTCGCCGGCTTCCATCACGTAGCGGCTGTCGCGTCGCCCGGGCAGGTCGATGCCGTACGCGCGTGTTCGTCGGAAAACGGCAAAATAT
>JAVBUK010000308.1:0-4672 GCA_031555345.1 Xanthobacteraceae bacterium
GAGATCACCACCGCGCACATCTATGTCGGCGTCATTCCGTTCGTGCTGATCCAGCTCGCGATGCTCGCCCTGCTGTGGTTCGTGCCGGCGCTCGCCACCTTCCTGCCCCGGGCGCTCTACGGCGGGTGAGGCCTGTCGACCGGGGCGGCGCTGCGCGACAATGGGGGGCGGGCGTCGACCGCATCCCGGTCCGGGTGAGCGGGGCCGTCGACACCCGTCGATCGTGGTGACCCAGCGGCAGGGTGCCTGGCGCAGTGCGACGATGTGGCTTTGCGGTGCGCTCTCGCCTATGTTCCGCAGGCAGCAAGTCGAGGCGCCATGACCGCGACCATGACCGCGACCACGATCCCGGCCGACAACACCGGGCCGCGCCCGCCGGCCCCTCCGCCCGTCACGGGCGGCGGCATCGGGGTATTGCTGGTCAACCTGGGAACGCCGGACGCGACCGACGCCGTATCGGTACGCCGTTATCTGCGCGAGTTCCTGACCGACAAGCGGGTGATCGAGCAGGACACGTTGCTCTGGAAGTTCATCCTCCACGGCATCATCCTGCGCTTGCGGCCGAGCAAGAAAGGTCGCGACTACGACAAGATATGGAACCGGGAGAAGGACGAATCGCCACTCAAGACCATCACGCGTTCACAGGCTGAAAAGCTGGCGACCGCCCTTGAGCTGCTCGGCTCTCGCGTCATGGTCGACTGGGCGATGCGCTACGGCAATCCGTCGATCGCCTCGCGACTCGACGCGCTGACCCGGCGCGGTTGCGAGCGCATCCTGCTGGTGCCGCTCTATCCGCAATATTGCGCGGCGACCACCGCGACGGTGTGCGATGCGGCGTTCCGGGCGCTGATGGACATGCGCCGGCAGCCGACGCTGCGTGTGGTGCCGCCCTATCACGACGAGGCGGTCTACATCGAGGCGGTGGCGTCGACGCTCGAGACCGAACTCGCGCGGCTGCCGTTCAAACCGGACCGGATCATCGCCTCGTTCCACGGCATTCCCGCGGACTACGCCCTCAAGGGCGATCCCTATTCGGGTCACTGCGCCGAGACCGTCCGGCTGTTGCGCGAGCGGCTGAAGATGGACGACCGCATGTTGATGATGACGTTTCAGTCGCGCTTCGGTCGTGCCGAGTGGCTCCAGCCCTATACCGATCTGACGGTGAAGCGACTGGCGCAGGAGGGGGTGAAGAACCTCGCGGTGCTCACGCCGGGGTTTTCGGCCGACTGCCTGGAAACGCTGGAGGAGATCGCGGTCGAGAACGGCGATCTTTTCAAACGCAACGGCGGCGAGAATTTTGTCCACATTCCATGTCTCAATGACAGCGAATCGGGCATGCAGGTGATCCGGACGATCGTGTTGCGCGAGCTCAAGGGCTGGGTGTAGGGCGGTTCGTTCCGGGTGTGGACAGGCTGGTATCCAGGGGGCTTGCTGCTGGTCCGGCGGGGATACCGATAGGCACGAGGGCACCTTTCATGCCGTTCAGCGGGTTCGACATTTTCGTCATCGTGGTCGTGTTGCTGGCGATCATCACGCTCGGCCTCGGCGTCAAGACAGTGCCGCAGGGCTACAACTGGACGGTCGAGCGGTTCGGTCGCTACACCCGGCTGCTGTTCCCGGGGCTCAACCTGATCGTTCCGTACATCGACAAGATCGGCCGCAAGATCAACACGATGGAGCAGGTGATCGACATTCCCCAACAGGAGGTCATCACCAAGGACAATGCCACCGTGACGGTCGACGGGGTGGCGTTCTTCCAGGTGTTCGACGCCGCCAAGGCCAGTTACGAGGTCGCCCATCTCGATCTCGCGATCACCACGCTGACCATGACCAACATTCGTTCGGTCATGGGATCGATGGATCTCGATCAGGTGCTTTCGCACCGTGATGAAATCAACGAACGCCTGCTGCGGGTGGTCGACGCCGCGGTGTCGCCCTGGGGGGTCAAAGTCAACCGCATCGAGATCAAGGACATCGGTCCGCCCCACGACCTGCTTCAGTCGATGGCCCGGCAGATGAAGGCGGAGCGCGAGAAGCGCGCCGAGATTCTGACCGCCGAGGGCCAGCGCCAATCGGCGATCCTGCGCGCCGAAGGCGCCAAGCAGTCGCAGATCCTGGAAGCCGAGGGCCGGCGTGAAGCCGCGTTCCGCGATGCCGAAGGCCGCGAGCGGACGGCGCAGGCGGAAGCGAAGGCGACCGAGATGGTGAGCCGCGCCGTTGCCGGCGGGGAGGTCGCGGCCCTGAACTACTTCATCGCCGAGAAATACCTCAAGGCGTTTGCAAGCTTGGCGGACTCGCCCAACCAGAAGGTGCTGATGCTGCCGATCGAGGTGATGGGGGTGCTCGGCTCGCTCGCTGGAATCGGCGAAATCGCCAAGGCGACATTCGGCGACGGCCGCCCGCCGTCACCGCCGACCGGGCGCGCGACCGGGCCGCTGAAGCCACCGGCTCCGCCGACCCCACCGGCTTCGCCGACCCGGGCCGGTGGTCCCTTCTCGTCGCCACCGGCCGTCTGACACCGGAATGACGCCGATGTGGACGCTGATCGTCTGGCTCGGGCCGTGGAACTGGTTCATCGCCGGGGCGTTGCTGCTGATCGTCGAGATCCTCGCCCCCGGCGCCTTCATGCTGTGGCTCGGCTTGTCGGCCCTGGTGGTCGGCCTGGTCTCGCTCGGGGTCGATTGGTCATGGCAGGCGCAACTGGTCGCCTTTGCGGTGCTCGCATTGGCGATGATCCCGCTGTGGCGGCGCCTCGCCATGCGGGTCGAAGCGCCGAGCGACCAACCGTTCCTCAATCGGCGCGCCCATGCCTTCGTGGGGCGGGTCTTCACGCTGGAAAAACCGATCCGGGACGGCGGCGGTACACTGGCAATCGACGATACCATTTGGCGCGTCCGCGGCCCGGACTGTCCGGCCGGCAGTCGGGTGACGGTGACGGGATTCGACGACGGCAGCCTGAGGGTCGAACCGTCGCCATGACGCCGCGCGCGGTCAGGCGACCCCGATCCGCAACAGGTCGTGCAGATGCACGATCCCGACCGGCTGCCCGGCCTCGACCACGAACAACGCGGTGATTTTCGACGAGTTGAGGATTTCCAGCACTTCGGTGGCGAGCTGATCCGGGCGCACCGTGATCGGCCGCTTGGTCATCACCGCCTCGACCGGCGTTTCCAGCAGCGTCGGGCCCATGTGGCGGCGCAGATCGCCGTCGGTGATGATGCCCAGAATCGACCCCTGCGGGTCGACGATGCCGACGCAGCCGAATCCCTTGGTGGTCATTTCGACGATGGCGTCGGACATGCGGGTGCCGAGCGGCTTGATCGGCAGCGATTCGCCGCGATGCATGAGGGTGCGGACGAACTGCAGGGCCGCCCCGAGCCGGCCGCCCGGATGCAGGGTGCGGAAGTCGAGGGCGGTGAAGCCGCGGCTTTCCAGCAGGGCGATCGCCAGGGCGTCGCCGAGCGCGAGCTGCATCAGCGACGAGGTGGTGGGGGCCAGGTTGTGCGGGCAGGCTTCCCGCGCGTTCGGCAGCGCCAACACGACGTCGGCCGCGCCGCCGAGCGTGCTGTTCGGCTCGGACGTCATTCCGATCAAGCCGATGCGGTACCGGCGGGAGTATTCGATCAGGTTCTTGAGTTCGACGGTCTCGCCCGACCACGACAGCGCGATGATCACCTCCTGGGACGTGATCATGCCGAGATCGCCGTGGCTGGCCTCGGCCGGATGGACGAACAGGGCGGGCGTTCCGGTCGACGCCAGAGTGGCCGCGAGCTTGCGGCCGATGTGCCCGGATTTGCCCATTCCGCTGACCACCACGCGGCCACGGGCGGCTTTCATCATCTCGATCGCGGCGGCGAACGGCGCGCGCAGTCCGTTCTGCATCGCGGCGGCGAGGGCCGCTATTCCACCCGCCTCGGCTTCGAGGGTTCGCAATCCCGATTCGATCACGGTGCTGGCATCATCCGCCGCACAACCATCCAATCTACGTACTTTTCCGTCCGGCATGCCGGCCTTGCCCCCGCGTCACCGGCGCCCGAATAGCACGAAACCAGCCGGGGTGCGACCGGCGCGGCATTTTCAATCAGTTGTTAACTATAACCATTTTAAATCTGTTAACCAATGAGCGTCGATCGGCCGGCATCCATCGTTCCCGCGCCGCGCCTTCGCACCACGTTGCCCTGGGCCGTGGGGCTTGGCGCCGGAGCACTCATGTGCGCCCTGCTGATGGCGTCGGTATCGGTATCGGCTCAATCCTCGAATACCGAGTCGGCAAGCCTGTTCCAGCCGCGCGCCGAGCTTGCCACCCGATTCGAACGTTACCGGAGCACCGGATCGCCGCCCCTGCGTGGCAGGTCCCGGCCGGGCGAAATGCCGACGCTCGGGTCGCCGATGGTCTCGGGCGCGGGTACCACCGGATTCGACTCGGCCAACGCGTCTCGGCGACGACCGCGCGTGGGTGCGACCCGCCCGGAAGGCGCGCCCAAGCCGCCCGTCGCCGATGCCGCCGGCAGGCCGCTCGTCCCGGTCCGGCCGGCGCCGCGTCCCGGCCGTCGCGGCGCGACCCCAGACCCTTCCGCCGCGGCCTCCCCTTTGGTGCCGCGGGTCGCCACGCCGACCAAGCGTCTGCCGCAGAATGCCCTGGATCCCTTTGATCCGATCGGAATCAAGTCGG
>JAVBUK010000139.1:0-5653 GCA_031555345.1 Xanthobacteraceae bacterium
GGCATGTCGGCCGGCCCCATCAGACCGAAATAGGCGCCGTAGTCCGGGAACGACGGAAACCACTTCTGGATCGGCGGAATCTCGCCGTAGCCGTCGATCGTCAGCGGCGTCTTCGAACTCACCGCCAGCGCCTTCAGCTTGCCGCCGCGCAACAGTTCGGCGACCTCGACCGAGAGCTGCATCACCACCTCGGCCTCGCCCGAGGCGACCGCCATCACCGCGGGAACGCCGCCCGCATAGGGAACGTGACGATAGGTGGTGCCGGTCGCGGTCTTGAAGATCTCGGCGGCGAAATGCCCCGCGCTGCCGACGCCGGCCGAGGCCAGCACGACGGCCCCCGGCTTCGCCTTCATCCGCGCGACCAGCTCCTCGACGTTCTTGATCGGCGAATCGCCCTTCACGCAGATCACGTTCGGCGTGAAGATCGGCAGATAGTAGCGCCAGTCGCGGTGGGTCTGGTCGAGCTTGCCGAGGACGGCGTAACCGGCGAAGGCGACCGTCGAGTTGGCGGTGAGGGTGTAGCCGTCGTGCGGCCTGTCCCAGACCTCCTTGGTTCCGATCGCGCCGGCACCGCCCGGCGTGTTGACGATGACCATGCGCTGGCCGATGGTCTGTTCCATCGTGCCGGCGATCATCCGCGCGACGGTGTCCGAGGCGCCCCCGGGCGGCCACGGCTCCACGACCGAAATGGTCTTGCTCGGCTTCCACCCCTGCGCGCCGGCGTCGACGGCACCGAGGCCCATGGCGGCAACGGCCAGCGCCGATGCCAACAGCAACTTCCCGACTTTCATCGTCACCCCCGAGAAACGGAAATCAGAAACGGAATTCGACGGGTCACACGCGGCACAGACGTCACGAACCCTCGCCCGGCGAGCGTTCGATGTCCTTCAGATAGTCCCTGGTCTCGCCGAGGACCGCCGAGGGATCCTCCGGCACCGTGAAGATTTCAAGCGACACCCAGCCCGCGTAGCCCCGCCGGCGCAGGGTGGCGAACGCCGCGCGATACGCCTGATCGCCCGGCCTGGGATGACTGCCGTCGATGGCATTGAGATGAACGTGGCGGATCATCTCGTAGTGCCGATCGATCAGCGTCTCGGGGGCGTCGATCTCGTCGGCGCAGTTGTGGAAGTCGATCATGCCGGCGACGCCCGGGCTGTCGATCCGCCGGACGATCGCCGCAGCCTGATCGAGCCGGTTGACGACGTTGGTCTGGTCGCACGACAGGACCTCGAGCAGGAGCGGAGACCGGCGTTCGGCGCACCAGGGCGCGATCGCCGCGAGTTCATCGGCCAGGATGGCGGTCGCCTGTTCGGGCGTCTGCCCCGGCTCGGGGCTGCGCTGCTTGGGCGAGCCGAGAATCAGGTTGCCGCCGCCCAGCTCCGCCGCCGCGTCGACCAGACGGCGCAGGTGATCCCAGGATCGACGGCGCAGCGCCGCGTCCGCCGAGGTGATGCGCAGTCCCTCGGGCTTCGCCAGCAACCAGTGCAGCCCGGCGAACGCCGTTCCCGTGTCGGAAAACACCCGGCGCGCGTCGGCGACGCCGCGCGCGATCGCGCCGGTCGAGAAATCGCCGAACACCGTGAAGGGCGCCAGTTCGAGTCCATGGAAACCGTGGCGGCGAGCGATATCCGCCGCCTCCCGCAATGGCAGCGTCCCGAACAGCTCGTTGCAGACCGCGTATTTCACGGCACACCCGGCTTCGGGCGTTTGCGCTCCAGGAATGACGCCGCGTTTTCGCTGACGCCGCGTCATCAGCCGCCCGCTGCAGGATATCGTATCCCGCGAGACCGTCGCAACGAATAACACGGTTGTTTCACGGGAAAATCAGCCGCGACACGGTACGCTGGGGCCGCGGCCGTCGATTCCGCGATCGACCGCGATGCCGGTGGCGTGGAGCGCGCCCTCGTGCCGACACCCGCGACGGTGCCGAACACACGGCGGTGCCGATGGTCGGCAACCGATCCGAGCGGGGACCGGCCTGGTGTGGCGGACCTGACGTTGCGATCATGCTTGCGGCGCGCTTCACCGCAACGTCGAATCCGAAACCACACCAGCAGCCCCGATTCCGGCCGGTCCGGACCGGCCGGATACTCCGCAGTTGCTGGTCTGGTCAGTTGTTGGTCTGGCATCCCCGGTCGAACACCTGCCAGTGCTCGGGTGACCGGCACAATCCGCTCAGCAGCAGGTCGCGCACCGACAGGATCTCCGACGGCAGGCGCCGGTAGAGTTTCATGAACAGTTCCTCGTGCTGGAGGATTTCGCGCAGCCATTCGGCGCGATCGACCGACATCAGGGCGGCGAACTGCTCGCGCGAGAACGTCAGGCCGCGCCAGTCGATGTCGTCGTAGGTCGGCACGTTGCCGAGCGGTCCCTCGTCGGCATGGGCGGTGCCGTTGCAGCGCCCGACGATCCACTTGAGCACCCGCATGTTGTCGCCGAAGCCCGGCCACAGGAACTTGCCGTCCGGGCCCTTGCGGAACCAGTTGACGCAGAAGATGCGGGGCGGCGACGCGAGCCGCCAGCGCATGTCGAGCCAGTGGTCGAAGTAGCTCGCCATGTGGTAGCCGGCAAACGGCAGCATCGCCATCGGGTCGCGCCGCACCTCGCCGACCGCGCCGACCGCCGCCGCGGTCGTCTCGGAGCCCATGGTGGCGCCGGCGTAGACCCCGAACGTCCAGGCGACCGGCTGGTAGACCAGCGGCACCACGCTGCTGCGCCGGCCGCCGAACACGATCGCGCTGATCGGCACGCCGTTGGTGTTTTCCCATTCGGGATCGATCACCGGGTTTTGCGCCGCCGGCGCCGTGAACCGGCTGTTCGGATGCGCGGCGGGACGGCCGCAACCGGGCGTCCAGTCCTTGCCCTGCCAGTCGATCAGGTGTGCCGGCGGGGCGCCGTCCATCCCCTCCCACCAGACGTCGCCGTCGTCGGTCAGCGCCACGTTGGTGAAGATGGTGTTCTTCTCGCAGGTGCGCATCGCGTTGGGGTTGGAGGTGTAGTTGGTGCCGGGCGCGACGCCGAAGTAACCGGCCTCCGGGTTGATGGCGTAGAGTCGCCCGTCCGCGCCGGGCTTGAGCCAGGCGATGTCGTCGCCCACGGTCGAGACCTTCCAGCCGTCGAACGACGCCGGCGGCACCAACATGGCGAAATTGGTCTTGCCGCAGGCGCTCGGGAAGGCGGCCGCCACGTAGTTCTTGCGGCCCTGCGGATCGGTGACGCCGAGGATCAGCATGTGCTCGGCCATCCAGCCTTCGTCGCGCCCGAGCACCGAGGCGATGCGCAGGGCGAGACATTTCTTGCCGAGCAGCGCGTTGCCGCCGTAGCCGGAACCGTACGACCAGATCAGCCGCTCCTCGGGGAAGTGGACGATGTACTTGTGTTCCGGATTGGACGGCCACGGGATGTCGGCCTGGCCGGGCGCGAGCGGCATGCCGACGGAATGCAGGCACGGCACGAACACGTTGCTGCTGCCGAGCGCGTCGTCGACCGGCCGGCCCATGCGGGTCATGATCTTCATGTTCACCGCCACATAGGCGGAGTCGGTGATCTCGTATCCGATGTAGGAAATGGGCGAACCGATCGGCCCCATCGAGAACGGCACGACGTACATCGTGCGCCCGCGCATCGAACCGTCGAACAGCTTGGTCAGGGTGGCCTTCATCTCGCGCGGGTCGACCCAGTTGTTGGTCGGACCGGCATCGTCCCGGTTGATGCTGCAGATGAAGGTGCGGTTCTCCACCCGCGCGACGTCGCCCGGATCCGACAACGCCAGGAAGCAGCCCGGCCGCTTTTGCGGGTTCAACCGCTTGAACGTGCCGCCCTCGACCAGGAGGTCGCACAGCCGGTCGTATTCGGCTTGCGAGCCGTCGCACCAATGGAGATTGTCGGGTTTGCAGAGCTTGACCATTTCCATGATCCAGCTCTTCAGGCGCTCGCTCCTGACATGGGAGGGGATGCTGATTGACTGTTGCGCAATCGTCATGGTTCGCTTCCGGGTTTGTAAATCGCCTGGCAACGGGCAGCTCTTTCCACCCAGGCATGAGAATCACAGGTCGGCCGGCCCGGATTTCCTCTACCGCACATTGCGAAAGCGCAATACCGGGCCATTTGGCGCCCTCTTCCTGCAACCATCAGAGTCCTACCGCGATGCCGGCCGAAAGGGAACGGGGGACACCCGTCTGCCTTGACGCCGCGGCCCCCGATCGGTTTGCGGCCGGAACCAACATCGGAGCGGCCGTCCGCCTGGGCGTGACCGACCACCGGCCTGTCGGCACCGGCGCCGGCGAAACTGCATGGCTGCCCGCCGACGGTTGCAATGTCGTCGGGCCAGCGGCCCTCGCCATCCGGCCACGGCCGACGCCGCGGCGCCCCCAACCGCGGCCAGGAACGCGAGATGAACGGACCGATCGAGAGCATGTGCGCCGGCCAACAGGATTTCCGCACCTCGTTGCAGGAACGCGCCCGCGTTGCAGGAACACACCTGCACGCAGGGCGTTTTATTCATGCCCGCATACCCTGAAAGTGGTGAACGCCGGATTGCCGGATCATTCCGCCCCGGACCATTCCGCCCCGGATCAATCCGCCCAAGGTGAACGACATGAACAGGATCTTCGCTGTGGTGGCGGCCATCGTCATTGCGGTTGCCGTCGTCGCGCTTCCCGGCCAGGCCGAAGCCCGATGGGGCGCCGGCGGCTGGCAAGGTGGCGGTTGGTACGGCGCCGGTTGGCGCGGTGCCGGCTGGCGTGGGGGATGGGCACGGGGTTGGGGCGCCCCATTCTTGGGCGGCCTGGCGGCAGGCGCGCTGATCGGGAGTGCCGTTGCGCCAGGGTACGACGGATACTACCGCCCCTACGCGTATCGCGGGTATGGCACATATGGTGCGTATGCGGGGTATGGCGGTTGCTATGCCCGCCGCGTCTGGACCTCGTGGGGTTGGCGCTGGCAGCGCTACTGCTGACGGACCGGACGGAAAACCGGACCGCGCGAGTCCGGATGCCGGCACCGCCGGCAGGCTGCGAACTGCACGGGCTTCGCCGTTGCGCGGAGCCCGTTCTTTTTGTGCGGCACCGGATCGGCTGACCCCATAATCGCCAAAATTCCGGCAGCTCCTGGTTGGCGGACGCGAGCGGGGCTTCGGGTGGTCCTCTCGTCGGGTGTTGCGTTCGGCGGGTCGCCGATCGCCCATACATGAGGGACAGATGACCAGGACGTTCACCGCTCTCGCGGCTGCCGGCGTGATCGCGCTGGCGGCGACGACGGCGACCACCGACGCCAATGCGGGTTGCCGCGGCTGCGGCGTCGCCGCCGGCGTCCTCGGCGGCATCGCCGCCGGCGCGATCATCGGCGGCGCGATCGCCAACAGAGCTCCCGCCCCCGCCTATCGCGGCTACGCGCCCGTTTCCGGCTACCAAGCCTATCCGGCCTATGCCAGCCCGTCCCCGGTGGGCTGCCCCGGAGGCTACTGGGCGCGCCGGCCGCGATACGATCGCTGGGGCAATGTCGTCGGCTATTCACGCCCGCGCTTTTTCTGCCCGGCCTACTGATCCAGGCCACAGCGTCGTCGTTTCGCCGGGCGGCGTCGCGCGGAGCCGGCCGGGGTTGCAGGGGTGTTGCTTCCGCGGCCCCCGACCAAGGGCGCGGGCCAGGCCCGCAG
>JAVBUK010000164.1:0-4601 GCA_031555345.1 Xanthobacteraceae bacterium
CTCACCCGAAAGAATCCCTTGAGCGTCTCTTCGCTGCCCGGCAAGCTCGCCGACTGCCAGGAGAAGGATCCCGCGAAGTCCGAACTGTTCATCGTCGAGGGCGAGTCGGCCGGCGGCTCGGCCAAGCAGGGCCGCAATCGCGAGAGCCAGGCGGTGCTGCCGCTGCGGGGCACGATCCTCAACGTCGAGCGCGTCCGCATGGACAAGATGCTGTCCAGCGAGCAGATCGGCACCCTCATCACCGCGCTCGGCACCGGCATCAGCGACGATTTTTCGGCCGACAAGCTGCGCTACCACAAGATCATCATCATGACCGACGCCGACGTCGACGGCGCCCATATCCGCACCCTGCTGTTGACGTTCTTCTACCGGCAGATGCGCGAGATCATCGACCGCGGCCACCTGTTCATCGCCCAACCGCCGCTCTACAAGGTCTCGCGGGCGCGATCCGAGCAGTATCTCAAGGACGAGCGCGCACTCGAGGACTATCTGATCGTCGGCGGGCTCGACGAGGCGGTGTTCCGCACCTTCGCCGGCGACGAGCGCGCCGGCATCGATCTGCGCCATCTCGTCGACGAGGCCCGCGCGATCCGCGCCGTACTGTCCGGGCTGCATTCGCGCTACAATCGCAAGGTGGTCGAGCAGGCCGCCATCGCCGGCGTGCTCAACCCCGGCATCTTCGGCGATCCGGAGAAGGCCCAACAGGCGGCCGCCTACATCGCCCGTCGCCTCGATGCCCTGTCCGAGGACATCGAGCGCGGATGGCAGGGAATGTTCGTCGACGGCGAGGGCTTCCGGTTCGAACGGACGGTGCGCGGCGTCAAAGAGGCGGCCACGATCGATCACGCCCTGCTCGGCTCGGTCGACGCCCGCAAGCTCGACGAGCACGCGCCTTCGCTGCAGGAAACCTATCCGCGCCCCGGCGTCCTGCGCCGCAAGAGCGAGGAGTTCGCGATCCACGGCCCGATCGACCTGTTCGAGGCCGTCACCGCGGCCGGCCGCAAGGGAATCACCCTGCAGCGCTACAAGGGCCTGGGCGAGATGAACCCGGAACAGCTGTGGGAGACCACGCTCAACAGCGATGTGAGATCTCTCCTGCAGGTCAAGATCAGGGAGGTCGACGACGCCGACGACATCTTCACCAAGCTCATGGGCGAGTTGGTCGACCCGCGTCGCGAATTCATCCAGGACAACGCGCTGTCCGCCAGCGTCGACGCCTGAGCGCTCCCTCATCACCGACGGAATGCGCCCAGGACCGGCGGCCTTGAAAGAACCCGCGGCTGGGAGGTCGGCGGCGACGATTCGGCAGCGCCACCGCACCGCTTCGGCACCCATGATCGCGCACGCCGCAGCGCTGCCACGACCCGGTCGACCCGTCAGACCCGGAGATCGGCCAAAAAGCCTGCTTTTTTCTCGGTGCTCGTCTTCGCCTGGTCGGTGATCTGGCGGACGATTTCCTTCTCGACCGCCTCCCGCTGGTCGGGTTCCATGCTGGCCAACTGGTCTTCGGTGAGACCCATTTTCTTGAGGATCGCATCGCGCAGGCGTTGGAGGGGCGTCTTGTGCGCCTCCTCGAGGAACGCGTCCTCCGGGGTCTCGGTCTTTGCCCGCGTCAGCGAAGTCTTGCCGGCGCCGGCCCCTGCCCATAGCGCCATACCTGTTGATGCAGAAATCGAAATCGCCACGATTCACCTCTCCGGAAAGGACCGCTTCGAGAACGCAAGAATCACGCCATGGCCGATTCTGTGTATCTTCGGTATTTCGGGGTGCGTTCGGGGCGCGAAAACCCGTCATCGCCGGTGAATTTTTGCCGACCGGCAGTGGCTGCACACACTTCGCGGCGGCCATGCGCGACGAAAGCGCTGGCGGCCTCATGCTCGGCTGTCGGCTCGCCCCAACCGGTTGTATGCTCTTGCGGTTTTACGTGGATTCGACGTGGCCGTTTGGGCTAATGGGTCGTTGCGGGGATCTACGATGGACAGGCCAACCAAAGGTTCCAGCCCACACGAGCCTGCGCCGGAAACGGATGCCGTGCCGGACCGCGGCGATGTTTGGGCCGATGCGCTGTACGCGCTGCGGGAAATCTCCCGCAAGCACGAAGACGAGGCCGTGACCGAGCCGCCGGCGTTCGCCGCACCCACACCGGAACCACCCGCAGCCGTTGCACAGCCCGCCATCGACGAAACCCTCTTGGCCCTGCAGACGCTCGCCCGCCGTTACACCCTTCCTGCCCCCATCCCGGGGGATGAGCGATGGCCACGCGCGGACGATACGGCCGAGCCCCGTCATGCCGGCTACGACCACGCCGCGTACGAAGATCGTGGGTACGTCGGACAAACGCACCAAGGCCCTGCCTACCAAGACCTGCCGTACGAAGACCCGCCTTACCCGGCCCGCCAATACCCAGATCCCGTCTACGAGAACCCCGCCCACCAAGACCTTGCCGACGAAATCGCGTCGTACCGGCCTTCGCCCGGCGCGCGGCGGCTGACCCGACGATCCCGCTGGGGATCGCTCGCCCTCATCCTGGGAAGCGCCGCCGTTCTCGCGATTCTGTTGATCGGCGCCGTAAGCCTGTCGCGCCATCTGTTCCACGGGCGAGGCGTGGGCGCCGAGCCCGCGGCGCCGATCGCGACCGGCGAAACACCGGCCACGCCGCTGGAAGCAGCTCCGGCGGGACCAGGGTCCTCGATGGTGGCCTCCACCGGCACCATGGATCTGCCGGCGATCGAGAAAGCGATGGCCGACTGCGACGATCAGGCGGCCAATGACCGCGACGGCCTCTATTTCCTGATCCTACCGGCGGTGTCGCCGAGCAGGGATCATGCGCGCTGGGCGTCGAAATCAGTCGGCGAAATCGGCACCTCGATCACCCTGTTGCCCTCGAAGGACGCGCTCGAGGGACTGCGCGACGGGACGCTCGCGGTCTATCCGGCACCGTACCGGTTCTCGATCATCGATGCGGCGACGGGCATTCCGCACGAGTGGGCGCCGGCCACCGGTGCCGCCAAGTTCGTCAAGCCCGATGCCGCGGCGATGGACGGATTCCGCGTCAGGTTCAGCTACGCGGAATACATCGGCGACACCCCGTCGGAATTCCGTTTCCCGCGAGACAAAGGCGTCTGCTACTGGGTGAGCGCGCTGCTGCGGATGTAGAACCTGGCCACAACCCCGGGACGACCACCGGCCCGCGACGCCGCCTGCGGCCTTGCTGTCCCGCCCTCCCCCGACTGCATCCCGGCCTGTTCGAGCGGCCGGCCACTGCGCCGGAAACCGATCCTCGCTATTTGTCGGTGACCAGGAACGTCTTGCCGTCCCGATGGCGGACCGCCTCGATCCGTCCCAGCCCCGGCACGACGCTGCCGATGGTCACATCGAACGTGCCGGTCGGACCCTGCACCCGGTAGGTTCCGTTGCCGGTCTCCTGTGCCGTCCAGGCGACGCGCGGCGCGCGCTTGCGCGGGAGAGGCACAAAGGCCTGCTGCGGAATCGACGCGGTCACGTCGGCGCGGAAAGAAATGACGTCGTCGATCTTGTCGAGCCGCTTGTTGATCCGGTCGATCTCGCCGTCGCGCGCGCTGCCGAGATCGTCGAGCGACGTCTGCAACAGACCGACATTGGCGCGCATCATCCCCAGTTTGTCGCGCAGGTCGTCGACCCGAGCGGACAGGAGATTCAGTTCGTCCTGGCCGTGCAGGGCCGTGACCTCGCCTTTCAGGGTCATGATTTCCTGATAGACGCGGGCGAACTCCTTGTCGGCCGACGATGCGTTGTCGCGCACCAGCGATCCCAGGCGATCGATGTCGACCTTCGACGCGCCGATTTCGCGCTGGAGCGTCGCAGGATCGATCCGGTTCGAACCGGACCCGCCGCCGATGCCGGCGAGAATGCCGGACGGCGACCATGCGCTGTCGCGGTCGGTAGTGGCCATGACGGCGGCCGCGCCCAGCACGCACACCACCGTCAGGGCCGCGAACATGGCGGACATGGCCGGCGGATCGAGCCTGGAGCGCGGCTTGAACGCAGGCGGGGCCGCCTGCGAGTTGTCGGGCGGAACCAGGGGTTTCATGACGTGGAATCCTGATGAAACGGACGGGTCATGGTGGTGTAGCGGGTTCGCCCGAAGGCACGTTCACGTCTCAACGCGAGATGATCAGGCCACGCCCGGTGACGACCACCCAGCGGCCGTCCAGGCGGCGGATCGATTCGATCCGTCCGAGGCCCGGCAGGCTGTCACCCTGCATGACCTCGACCAGACCGATGCGGCCTTGAATGAGCGCGGCGCCGTTCGCGACCTGGCGCAGCGTCCAACCTTCGACGATCGGCCGGCCGGCCGGTCGCGTCGACGGGGCGGCGAGCTGAGGCGGCGGACTGGTGAGAATCGATCCGGTCACGTGCGGATCGCTGGTCGCTGCGGCGGCGGCGCGACGTTCGAGCGATTCCGTCAGCTTGGCGATCTTGCCGGTCGATTCGGTCTGCGCCCGGTCGGTGCGATCGAGCCGCTCTCCCAGCCGCGCGAACTGATCGCGCGACGCCTTTACCGAGCTTTCAACGTTGGTCCTGAGCGCGGCGATGTCGGACTGGATCTTGGCCACCGTCGT
>JAVBUK010000278.1:0-8685 GCA_031555345.1 Xanthobacteraceae bacterium
TGCCTGCAGCCGCCCGGGCCGGGCCCCGGGCCGACGCCGCCGGACTACCGGCCGGAGACCTCGCTGTATGCGGCGCTGCCGGCGCTGGCGCTGACCTACGGCCGCAACCTGCTCGACACCTTCCACGAGCGGGTCGGCGAGCTGCGCGACGGCCCGCGCGGCACCGACGGCCCGAACCGCAGGGCCGGAATCGACCCCGGCGTCGCCCCGGAGGGCTGGGGCCGGATCATCGGCACCCACGGCCGCGAGGGCGGCGACCCGATCGGGGTCTACGGCTCGGGTCCGTCCTACAATTACGACTTCGTCGGCCTGCAGGCCGGCCGCGACTTCTACCGCGGCCGGAACGACGACGGCTCGCGCGATCTGGTCGGCGGCTATTTCGCCATCGGCGGCGCCAAGGCCGGGGTGCGGCATGTCGACGGCACCATGGGCACCGACGAGTTCATGGCCTACACGCTGGGCGGCTACTGGACCCGGCTGGGCGCCTCCGGCTGGTACATCGACGCGGTCGCCCAGGGCACCTGGTACGACGCCAAGGCCGGCGCCGACCGCGGCCTGGCGCCGCTGAAGACCCGGGGGCTCGGCTTCGCCGGCTCGCTGGAGGCGGGCCAGCCGTTCAGGTTCGACGGCGGCTGGTTCGTCGAGCCGCAGGCGCAACTCGTCTACCAGCATGTCGGGCTCGATGATGCCGCCGACATCGGCGCCAGCGTGCGCTTCAGCAACGCCGACTCGCTGGCCGGCCGGCTCGGCCTGCGGTTGGGGCGCAGTTGGTGGCTCGACACGGGCACGGCCGGCGACGGCGCGATGCAGCGTCCGATCACCGCGTGGCTGTGGCCGAGCGTGTGGCATGAGTTCAAGGGCGATCCGATCACCTCGTTCTCGTCGGCCGACGGTCCGGTGCCGTTCCGTGCCGATCTGTCCGGCACCTGGTTCGAGCTCAATGCTGGCGTCAGCGGCCAGATCCGCCGCGACGTCGAACTGTTCGCCAACGCCAGCTATTCGACCCGTTTCGACGCCACCGAGGCCTACGCCGGAAAAATCGGCGCCCGGGTCCGGTGGTAGCCTCGCCGGAAGGGTGTTCGCTGTCGACGCCATGGCGCTGGAACGCGGCGACCCCGTCAGCGACCTCGGCCGCCGTGGCCCCGCGCGATCACATGCAGCTGATGCGACAACCGGTCGACAAAGGCCTCGACCCGCCGAAGTCCCTGTCGAAGCACCCCGCCGGCACCGATCCGCCACCAGGTCAGCCGCAACAGCGCGAAGCGCGCCAGCCGGCCGGCGCAGGTTGGCGGGACAGCGCACGAGCTCGTTTTGCACGACTGCCATCTTGGGTTGTATCGCTGACCTCTGCCCGTATTCGGCAGTAGGCCGCCAGCGTCCGGCGCCGGCACGCCGCTGGTTTCGGTCTGCGCTGACCCGTCGGGCGCGCAGGCGGGCGGCTTCGCTCTACCGAGCTACACCACTTGGCGGGACACGACCCGTCGGCATCCGAGCCTTGATGGCATGCCGCCCGAACAGCTTGCGCTGTGACATATCTTATTGAATTTTCAGGATAATAACTGGTGCTGCCGGACAGGATTGAACTGTCGACCTCTCCCTTCATCACACCGATGCTTTCGCATCCGCCGCAACCGGCGTTTGTGCGCTGGACCATCCCTTCACCATCGACCCCGAAAGGTCCTTAGGTGCCACCCGTCTGGCCTCTACACCTTCCCGACCGTCGTTGCCGAAGGTCGGGCTTGGCTCGGGCTTGCCGTCAGCGAACCTGGACGGTTTCCCCGAATTTGGGCGGTGCGCGTCCGGCCGTTTCCAACCGGATGGGCAAGAACTACCAAGGGAGTGCTCTACCACTGAGCTACGGCAGCGAACCGAAGCGGCTTTCGTCTAACGTGAGATCGCGGCGGGCGCAATAGAGCGCGCCGGGATCAGGCAAACTTCCCGGGGTTTTCCCGACCCATCGGTCCTTCAAGGCCCCGGCGGGGTTGCGGGAAAGGTCGGGCGATCCAGAAAAGCCATTGTGATATCAGGAATATCCAAGGGTGACGGATTGATTTACCGTTGCGCCGCAGCGACCGCCAGATCCACCACACCCGGGCCACCGACGTCGGCATGGTTGCGGGACGGTTGCCGGCGACGTACACCCTTGGCCGTGAAGGAACCGACCAAGATCGCAGCCCGGAGCGCCCGCGAGCAGCGGCTGCGCGTGGCCTTGCGGCAAAATCTCAGGCGCCGCAAAGCCCAGCTGCGCGCCCGCGACGAGGCTCACGCGCCGCGGCGTGAGCCGGGTCCGGCCGACGACGGCGGGAAGAGCGGATCGTGATCCCGACTTCCGTGGTGCCGATCCGGCATTTCGGACGTTGATACGAAATCGGGCTGATCCGCGGTCCGGACCGGCCCTGGAGCGGCGCAGGTGGCGACGCTCATTGTTCACCGGCTCTGGGTCGCCGATCTTGGGCCGGGCATTGCTCCCGGGGGAGACAGGAATGGATCGAATTCGCATCGTCGGCGGACGCCCGCTCAACGGCGTCATCCCGATCTCGGGCGCCAAGAACGCCACGCTGCCGCTGATGATCGCCAGCCTTTTGACCGACGGCACGCTGATCCTCGACAACGTGCCGCGGCTCGCCGACGTCGCCCAGCTCCAGCGCATCCTCGGCAATCACGGTGTCGACGTCATGGTCAACGGCAAACGCCCGGGCGACACCGAGTATCAGGGCCAGACCCTGCACATTTCGGCGGCCCGCATCGTCGACACCACCGCGCCCTACGAGTTGGTCTCGAAAATGCGCGCCAGCTTCTGGGTCATCGCGCCGCTGGTCGCCCGCATGGGCGAGGCCCGGGTGTCGATGCCGGGGGGCTGCGCCATCGGCACCCGCCCGGTCGATCTCCTGATCATGGCGCTGGAGCGCCTGGGCGCCGAGGTCGAGATCGACGGCGGTTATGTCGTCGCCCGCGCTCCCCGGGGCCTGCGCGGCGGCGAGATCGTGTTTCCGAAAGTCACTGTCAGCGGCACCCACACCGCGCTGATGGCGGCCGCGCTGGCGCGCGGCACCACCGTGATCGACAATGCGGCGCGCGAGCCCGAGATCGGCGACGTCGCCGATTGCCTGATCAAGATGGGGGCGAAGATCACCGGGGCCGGAACCTCGCGCATCGTCGTCGAGGGCGTCACCAGCCTGTCCGGCGCACGCCACAGCGTGCTGCCCGACCGGATCGAGACCGGCACCTACGCGATGGCGGTGGCGATGACCGGCGGCGACGTCCTGTTGCAGGGCGCGCGCGCGGATCTGCTGCAGAGCGCTTTCGACGTGCTGGCCGGCTGCGGGGTCGGGCTCGCGTCGACCAACGACGGCGTCCGCGTCACCCGCAACGGCGCCGGTGTCGCGCCGGTCGACGTCGTCACGTCGCCGTTTCCCGGCTTTCCGACCGACCTGCAGGCGCAGCTGATGGCGCTGATGACCCGGGCCAAGGGCACCTCGCACATCACCGAGACCATTTTCGAAAACCGCTTCATGCACGTGCAGGAGCTGGCGCGGCTCGGCGCCCGCATTCATCTCGACGGCGAGCGGGCCACCATCGAAGGCATCGACCGGCTCAAGGGCGCGCCGGTGATGGCGACCGATTTGCGCGCCTCGGTGTCGCTGGTGATCGCGGCGTTGGCCGCCGAGGGCGAGACCATGGTCAACCGCGTCTACCATCTCGACCGGGGTTTCGAGCGGCTCGAGGACAAGCTCGGGCGCTGCGGCGCCGAGATTTCGCGGATCAGCGGTTCGTAGGCTGCGGGTCGGAACGGCGCCGCGACGCTCCGGCCGCGCGCCTCGATCCGATCCGGACGACGGTGCGTCATGCCGCCGGTTCCCGCGTTGGGGGCGGGCCGACCGGCCGCCGCGAAAAAATCCGCGCCGCCGCGGGAGCCCGCTTTCGTTTCCGTGACATGAGCGCCCCGGTGTCATCGGCGCCGAGGCGGCGCACGATTTCGTTTCGCGGCCGATTGATCCGCGCGGCGGTTGCGGCGTTGTCCAGGCATCGGTTCGAAATCGGAGACGCCTCGTGAATCTGACTTTGCTGACGCCGCGTTTGCGCATTCTGGCATTGGTTCTGGTGGTCGCGGCGCCCGCAGCCGCGCAGACGGCCCCGCCCTCGACCGCAATCGATCCGGCCGCGACGGCGCCACGGCCGGGCCAGCCGCCGGACCTCACGCCGGAACAGAAGTCGATGATTTTCCACATGGTGCGCCAGGACAAGGCCAAAGTCGCCCAGCGGCCCTTTGTCGCCCGGATCGGCGCCGATGTGCCGCCGTCGCTCGAACTCCACCATCTGCCCGACGACGCCGTCATTCAGGCGCCGGCCGTCAAGCTCTATCGCGTGGTCGTCGTCAGCGACAATGTCGTGCTGATCGATCCCACCACCATGCGGGTGGTGGAGGTGATCACCGGAAAGCCATGACGAGTTCCCGCGGCTGCTGTCCGAGCACGTGGATGTTCCGCCTCACCAGGCGGCCTTGAAACCGGCCTTGATGCTGCGATCGGTTTCGCCCGAAGGGCGCTCGCTGATCGCGCCGGTCACGCTGATCGGCCCGCCGAACACTTTCTGCTCGGCGCTCAAGGTCGTGAGCCATTTGTCGTCGGCGGTCGAATAGGTGCGGCCCGCCGTGAACGTGGTCGCGGTCGAGAGCAGGTCGAAACTCACGCCGCCCTCGGTGGTGAGCGTCTGCGACGGATGGCCGGCCGCCGACGTGCCGCCGGGGTTGGCCAGGGTTCCGGTCACCGAATAGCCGTTGCGAACCGTCAGCCGCCCGGCGTCACCGATCGGCATCGAGCGGCTGAGCGTGGTGGCGATCTTCCCCTGTTCCTGGCCCGGGTCGACGCGGGCCTCCACGGCGGCCTTTTCCCAGCCGAGCGGCGCCGGCAGGGCGACGCTCGCCCATCCGGTGCCGGTCGAACGGTCCTGCCGCGACCAGCCGTCGAGGGCGGTGGTCGGTGGCGGCGTCGTGGTGAGCGGGGCTGCGAGGCCGACGTCGAGGCCCATCTTGACATCCCATTCGGTGTCCAGCCGTCGGCCGATCGTCAGCGCGGCCGAACCATCCGGCTTGTCGGTCCGGCTTTGGATCACCAGCGGTTCGGCGGTCGTGCGATCCTTCACCGGTTCGGCGGAGGCGAGCGCGGGCAAGCCGGCCAGCAGGATCATGGCGCCCCATGGGCGCAGGCAGGGCGAACGGGGCAGGGGAATGCGGACCAGCATGTCGGTATTCGGTGATTGTCGGCTTTTCGGGTGGAGGCCTGAACAGGACTGTATCTGAGTCTGCACTAAGTCTTGCGCCAAGTTCCTTGCGCCAAGTTCCTTGCGCCAAGGTTTCCTGCCAAGCTCCTGGGGCATTTTGGTGACCGACCGATGGAATGCCCGCCTGGCAGCAAGGCGGCCGGAACCGCTCCCTGGAAGATCGCGTTGGCGTACCGCAGATCCCGAATCCAGGAGCATGGCACATGAAACTCATGGGCTCCGCGATCATTGGCGTGATGCTGGTTGCGGCCCCGGCGTTGGTGGGCACGCAGGCGGTGGCGCGCGACATCAGCCCGCAGCCGGTCGGAGCCACCGTCACGCACGACCCCGACCGGACCGTGGCGTCGCGGTGGCCGCGGTCGTCCGAAACCGTCGGCACGGGGCCGATGGAAACCGATTCCGGCGTGCACAGCGTGCCGGTCATCACGGTGCACCCGGCCGCTGACGCGTCGGCAAGCACGGTCCGCGCTCGCACCCCGGCAGTCCGACGCACGGTGCGGCGCGGCGCCGTTCTGTCCCGGGCGCCGGCGCGTCGGACGATCGATCGCGATATCGTGGAACAGCAGGTCGTGCCGGGCTTGGTCGGGGCGCAGGCCTATCCGGCGCAGATCGTGGTGCCGCCGAGCGCCGTGACCGGCTACCCGGTCGTCTATCCGGGTGTTCCGCTGCTGGCGGATGTTCCGTCGGACGCCTATGCGTCGACCGGTTATCCGCTGACGTCCACCGCCGGTCCGTCGGGTCCGGCCGGCGAGCCCTATCAGTACACGGTCGTCGGCAACCGGGTGCTGCTGGTCGATCCGGCGACCGGCGCCGTGGTGGCGGATGTCACGCCTTAATGTGGTGGATTTGCCGTTCCGGCGACGCTTGCGGCGCGCTCGTCGGAGCATCGAATCCACCACCCTGGCGTCCGGTCCGTCGTCGGATCAGCCGCGTTTCGTGAAGCGCGTAAGGCGAGGCACGGCCCGCCGTGCCTCGCGGCGTCCGAGCCGCGTGATCGCTTCTTGCTCGCGTCAGTCGCGAGACGACGGCAGGGGGGACTGCGGCGGATGGGGTTGCAGCGGGGGAGACTGTCCGGCGCTCGCGCGCCACTGGACCATGCTGTCGGCGATGATCTTCATCGACGCCATGGCGGCCTGACTGAGGCTCGCATAGGCACCGATCTCGCGCTGCACACGTTCACCTTCCTTGCGCAGGGTTTCGCGCAGGGTCTGCAGTTCCACGATGACGTTGTCGATCTCGTTCATCGAGGCGCCGGCGACGCGCTGCACCAGTTGGTTGACGCTCTCGCCCGGCGTATCGGCGGGCGCTTCGCTGGTCCACTTGCGCCACGGTGCGACATCGCGGCGGATGAATTCGCGGATTTCGCCTTCGAACTCGCCGCCGGCGGTCGGGGCGCTGTCGGTCTTCTCCGCCTTGATCGTGGTCATTTCGTCTCCCTCTTCGTTCCGGCTCTTGGGCGTACGCGATCGTGGCGGTTCGCCATCCCGGCCGGGGCGATTGCGGCACGCGACTGTGACCGCTTGGAGGCCACAGTGCGGCGGAGTTCGGCCCATCCCGCGTGTTTTCCCGCGCCGGCGGCGCGGGGTACGAACAGGGTGAACGCGGCGTAACGATTTTGCGCAGACCGCGTCGATCGGATCGCGTTGCGGTTATCAGGTTGCGGTTCGATGGCCGTCTGTCGATCGCCGCCGGGGCCCTCACCGGCCCGTCAGTATCCCACCAGGATCTCGACGATGCCGAGCTTCGCGGCCTTCAGCGTGACGTCGCTCGACATCATCTCCTTGCCGGCGGCGGCCGCACGCGCCGCATCGTCGGTCTTGGGATCGGCCGACAGCCGCACGCCCACCTTGCAGCCACCCGGCAGCGAATCGATCGCGCCGCCGTTCCAGTCGAGCACGGAGCCGGCGTTCGGCTGATCGAGCCCGGCGAGTTTGAACGGGCGGCCATTCGCTTTCTCAAGTGCCGCCAGCGCCATCCCGAGGCGTATTCCCCGCGGGGCCTGCCATTGCGACTGGCCGCCGATCGCGATCACCGAGGTGCCGGAGCGAGCGGCCTCGTTGTCCCATACGACTTCGAGCCGCCGTTTGGGATCGTTGGGAAACACCACGCTGGCGTTGAGTTTGCCGTCGGTGCCGTCGACTTGGGTGAACGCGACGTTGCGCGCTTCGAAGGCCATCGCCAGCCGGAGATGGTTCGAGTCGCGGCCGAACACCCCGTTGCACGCGATCGTCCGCCCCGTCGGGCGGCCGGCGGCCGTCGTGCGCGCCGCCGGCGGATTGGCCGGTGTGGCGGCGGACGAATTCGCGGCTCTGGCGCGGGGCCGGCGGGCCTGCGGGGCGGCGGTGTCCGATTGAAGGTTCGACGGGGCGTCCGGCGCGGGCTGGATCTGACGGGGAGAGAGCTCGTCCTCGTTCTCGATGGCGGGGGCCGTCTGCTGAGCCGGGGCCGTGGGCCGCGCCAACTCCGAGGGCCACGGCTGCTGCGCGGCTGCGTCGAACGACACCGCCAGCATGCCCAGCAGCGGCAAGGCGATGGGCAGCGCGCGGTGCTGGCGTCTGGTCATGGCATCCCTCGTTGGCGTAACAACCGTCCCTGCCGCGAACAGCGAGCGGGCCTCACACCCCTTCCTTTGCGGCGGGTGGCGCCGCTTGTCCAGTAGATCCGGTTACCACACCGACAACGCGACCGCCCGACACTCTGCATGTCCGGCGGTTGATGGCACTGCCGTCGGCCCCTCGCGGTGCCGTCTCGTTCGTCCGCAGTCAGGTCTTCTTGGGCAGGTTGAAGCCCGGGTGGGTCTCCTTTTGTCCCGGGGCGGTGCCACCGAACGGCACGTGCTTCGGCTTTTTGTTCTTTTCGGCCTTCGGCTTCTTTTTTTCCTTGGTGCTGCGCATCTGACCTTTTGCCATGGTGACCTCCTTCGTAGGGTCTGATTGTGGCGGTCCAGCGTGCGAGCCTGTCCCGCGAAACAGTCGCGAGGCGGGCATGCCCTTGCGAACAAATACAATAACATGCGTCGGCGCAGCACCCGTATTGTTCCGCACACAGCCTGGCGAAACGGCGCACACGCGCCGGTGGTCACTTCGGCTTGCTGTGCTCGTCCACGCATTTCTGGACGAATGCCAGGCGCTGGTCGAGATCGCGCAGCTTCTTGTTGGACTCGGCGTGCAACCAGCACTCGGCATTGACGTGCTCGCGCGAGGTCGCCGCCGCAGCCGGCTCCGGTTCGCTCCGAGCCGAACGGCCGGCTCCCCAGATCGACGACGGCGAGGAGGGCGACGACGCGGATGTGTCGGCACTGCCTTGTGCGGTGGTGGCAGCGGGCAGCAGGCTGCCGAGACTGCCGCTCGAGCCGCTGCAGCCGGCGAGCACCGTCAGCGCGCCCGCCGCTGCGATGGCGCGCAT
>JAVBUK010000465.1:0-4387 GCA_031555345.1 Xanthobacteraceae bacterium
ACGACGCTCGCCTTCTGGCCGGCCAGCGCCCGGACCACTTCGGGGTAGCCCTTGCCGTTCTCGGGCCCGAGCTCGCGGTAGCGCGGCAGGTCGCCGCGTCCGAGCCAGGTCCGCACCGCAATGAAGGCGCGCTCGACCAGGCCGGGCTTTTCGGCGTTCGGCGGCGGCAGGTCGAAGCGCAGGACGTCGCCGCGGCGGTCGAGATTGCGGCTGTCGATGATCAGCGAGCCGTCGCGGTCGTAGATGCGGGCGCGGGTGTTGGTCGGCGACACCAGTCGCCGCAGCACCGGCGCGATACGTTCGGGGTTGATCGAGAACTCGTAGCCGTACAGCAGGTCCTCCGACGGACCGTAGCTCTCGCCGGCCTGCAGTTCGAGCAGCCGACCGGCGTCGACCGTGATCGAGTCGGTTTCGACGGTCGCCGCGCCGGCCACCGCGGCGGCGATGATCTCGCCCTGCACCACCAGGCTCTGCACCCGTGCATCGATCAGCCCGGCCCGGAACTGGCTGAGATAGAGAATGCCGACCACCAGCGCCAACAGCCCCGCGAGGTTGAGGAAGACGATGCGGCGGGTGAGACTGGAAAAGCTCTGGGAAACGAAAAACTGCCACGAATGGCGCAGCAGGCCGGAAAACCCCTCGGTGCGCAGGACGTGGCGGGTATCGCGGAAGAACGCGACGATGCGCGTGCCGGTCCGGCGCGGCGCGTCCGACACGCGCCTGATCCAGGCGCGGGCGATCCGGCGCGCCGATTGGCCGCGCGCGCGCAGGATCCGCGCGCCCGGCTTGTCCGCGCGCGCCAATCCGCCAAGCTTCGTCTGCCACGTCGTTCGATCGAGCACCCTGACGCGTCTCTCGGTCTCGTTCGTCCTCGGGTCCCGCAAGGCGGACTGCCGACCTTCGGTCAATCTCACGCCCCGTCGATGTTCGACCCGCGTTCGCGCTGCCGGATCGCACGGCCGCGCCGGTGAGCCCAGATGGCCGGGGAGCTACATTTCCTTGAAGCGGTAGCCCACGCCGTACAGCGTTTCGATCATATCGAAAGAATCGTCGGTCTGCTTGAATTTCTTGCGCAACCGCTTGATGTGACTGTCGATCGTCCGGTCGTCGACGTACACTTGGTCGTCGTAGGCGGAGTCCATCAACGCGTTGCGGCTCTTCACCACGCCCGGACGGGTCGCCAGCGCCTGCAGGATCAGGAACTCGGTGACCGTCAGGGTGACCGGCTCGTTCTTCCAGGTGCAGGTGTGCCGCTCGGGGTCCATCCGCAGCAGGCCGCGTTCCAGTACCTTGGCCGAATCGACCTCCTTCGGCGCGGAGGCGTCCTTCGGCGAGGAGCGTCGCAGCACCGCCTTGACGCGCTCGACCAGAAGGCGTTGCGAAAACGGCTTACGGATGAAATCGTCCGCGCCCATCTTCAGGCCGAACAGCTCGTCGATCTCCTCGTCCTTGGAGGTGAGGAAGATCACCGGAATGTCGGACTTCTGACGCAACCGCCGCAGTGTCTCCATGCCGTCCATGCGCGGCATCTTGATGTCGAGGATGGCGAGGTCGGGAGGCGAGGTTCTGAACCCGTCCAGCGCCGAGGCGCCGTCGGTGTAGGTCATGATCCGGTAGCCCTCGGCTTCCAGCGCGATCGAAACCGAAGTCAGAATATTGCGGTCGTCGTCGACCAGAGCGATGGTTGGCATCGGGTTTTTCCGTGTCGTTCACTTCGCCTTAAGCCCGTGAAGCGGGGCCGAAATGTGACGATCCGGGTTTTCCGGAACCCGCCGCCGGGCTCCGCCCCGGTCCCGCCCTCTGTCGATTGTGGCTAAATCTAGGGGCTTGGGTCTGTCTTTGCCATATGGTCGAACCTATTTGTCTTCAGTCCGGGAATTTGCGTATCGCCGGACCGGGCCGGTTCACTTCAGGGCAGGAGAAGCCGTCATGTCGACATCCGATCGTTCCGCGCTTCCGGGCGTGATGCCGGGTCGTCTCCCGGAGGGCGCCGCGCCGCCGGCGGATTTTCGCCCGGTCGAGGTCGCCAAGGGATTGTTGCGCCGCGTTCGTGTCGGGTCGCTCGCCACCCTCGACCGCAATACCGGGCATCCCTTCGCGTCATTGGTCAACGTCGCCACCGACGCCGACGGCGCGCCGTTGATCCTGGTGTCACGGCTGTCGACCCATACCGCCAATCTCGAGATCGATGGACGCACCTCGATCCTGCTGGCCGCGACCGGCAAGGGTGATCCGCTGGCCCACCCGCGTCTGACGGTTCTCGGCCTGATGCGTCGCGGTGACGAAGCGCACGTGCGGCGCCGCTTCCTCGCCCGACATCCCAAGTCGGCGCTCTACGCCGGCTTCGGCGACTTCTCGTTCTGGCGCATGACGGTCGCATCGGCGCACCTCAACGGCGGGTTCGCCCGCGCCGCCGATCTGGCGCCCGCCGACGTGCTGACCGATCTGGCCGGCGCCGGGGACCTGATCTCGGCCGAGGAGAGCGCCATCGAACACCTGAACGCCGATCATGCCGACGCGGTGCGGCTCTACGCGACCAGGCTCGCAGGCGCGGCCGACGGGCGCTGGGAGGTGACCGGCCTCGATCCGGAGGGGATTGATCTCGGATCCGGTGACCTCACTGCGCGGGTCGCGTTTCCGCAACGGGTGACCAACCCGGCGGAGCTGCGTGCGACGCTCGAGGCTCTGGCGGACCGCGCCCGTACCGGTTGAATGCGGGTTGAGCGGTATTTTTTACCAAAAATGCTGATCGAGGGTCGCTGTCAGGCCACCGGATAGGGCGCGCCAGACATGCACAGGTAGCGGGTGGCCGCGCCCTCGCGCTCGGCCCGCATGTCGATGTCGCTGTAGTCGACCGTTTCGACGGGGGTCCGTGAGCCGACTTCGAGGAACTCGTCCTCGTGGGTGTGCCAGTGGCGTTGCGACGAGGCGGCTCCCGGCCCGAGACGGGCGAGGTTGACCCCGAACTGGTCGAGCCCGAGGGCGTTGCCCAGCCGCTTGCGTTCGCGCCCGACCACGGCGCGGCACGCCTGTTCAGCCGCGCGCCGCCACGGGCGCTTTTCGGGGGGCGGCGACGGCAGTGCGCGACCGGCAGGCGTCAAGCCCCCACGGGCTTGGTTCCGGGTGCAACGGCGCGCTATTTCGGCTTCTGGGCGGCGACGCGCTTCTGGCGGGCGCCCGCGTCGAGATGATCGGTCTGCGATTGCCGATGTTTGCGCACCGCCGGATGGCCCAGCCATTCCCTGGCGGCCTTCAGCGTTCTGAACCGGTCGAAATAGGCATTGTACAGGGTGACGACCCAGAACGTGCCGCGTTCGGTGTTGCCGTCGTAACGGAAAAGGTCGCCGACCATCTGGTCGCCGTCGAAGACGTCGAACGCGCCGTCGCCGCAGCGGTGGAGAACGTATTTCGCCCGTGCGGGCGGCAGCGGCGGTGGGGAGGATGCCGTGACACGCGGGGCGGGATGCTCGGTGTCGCGGGACGGATGTCGCCGGAAAAACGGCTGCAGCAGCGCCCGCAACAGGCGGGCCCCTCGCTCTCGCATGGTCATGGCTCTCCGGGCCGGTGATCGCTCCAAGGCATGTTCCTCCCCCACCGGAACAAAACGTATGACAACCCGTCGGGTGGTTGCTTGGTTCCGTCGGCGTTGCATCCGGCCGGCGTGCCCGATCCCGCACGGGTGGCCGTTCGGTCTCGCGACCGGCTTGCGGTGCTTTCGTCCCCGGATCACGACGTGACCAGGATGCGCGGCGCTCGCCGCCGGCACGGCGCACCCGCCCCTTCGGCAGCGCTGGCGCGCCGAGATCAGTCTGGCCGTGACCGATCGTCGACCGGGCGAGCCCGGTGATCCGCGACACGATCGCAAGACCTCCACGACCGGCCGCCTGCACCTCCACCGCCGCGAACAAGCGCCGCCCTCGCTCGTCAAGTCCCCCGAGCCGACCATGTCCCGCCGCAGCCGGATCCCGGCCCCGTCGATCATCCGATCGGCTTTTCCCGCCACGCCGAAAACAGGAACCCCAGGTTCCCGAGTTGATCCGACGCACACCCGAAAATCGCGTTTGGGTCGTTCGCCGCCATGTCCCAATCGCAAGGGGTCGCGCGGCTGAGATACCGTTGCGGGAACACGGAAAGGCTACCGCGTTGCCGGTCCGCCATTGGCCTGTGTAACGCTCGGCCAGCCAGGGCTTGACGCACGAAGAACAAAGCGTAAACCTTACGACGGTCGGAGGTGGTGGAACCGGTGCCAGTTGCAGACAGCGCGGCCGACCTGTTTCGGCACGTCAGTGCCGAGAAGGCGGCTTTCTATCGTTGCATCATGGACGTCTTCGCGGCGGCGAAGCGCCAATATCGGCTGCAGTTGCGGCCGGACGAAGTCCTCGCCGAA
>JAVBUK010000251.1:0-7095 GCA_031555345.1 Xanthobacteraceae bacterium
GCGACGCAGGCGTTCATTGTCGCAGGCGTGGCGACGGGCGTGTTCGGCGGGCGCGGCGATCAGGCGCTGGCCAAGATTTTGGCCGAAGGCATCGGCGGCACGGTGAGGCGTCGTGTCGTGCGCGGTGCGGCGCGCGGCGCCGTGTCGGAAGGCCTCCTCGAAGAAATGCCGCAGGGCGTCGGGCAGCAGATCGCGCAAAATCTCGCGCTCCAAAAGGCCGACCCTTCGATTCCGACCAGCCAGGGCGTGGTGAACCAGGCGCTCGGCGGCGCCGTGATCGGCGGACTGATGGGCGCCGGCATGGGGGGCGCCGGCGGCGCGGTCCGCGATGCCCCGGATCAGCCAGGTTCGGTTCCCGATGCAGAACAGGAACAAAGTGCTCCAGCCGCACCCGCTGCGCCCGACGGACCGCAAGCAGAGCCGCAGTTCGAGCCTTTCGCCGAGCCACCCGCGGAACCACAGGCCACAGAACCACAAGCCGGTCGATCACCCGGGTCGCAAGTTCAGCCGGCCGGTGTATCCGCGGCACCCGGCACGGCGCCAGCCGACACCATGCCGGGGTCTGTGCCGGCGCCGGAGCACAGCCCGAGTGGCCCGCTCACTCGCGCCCTGGAGCGCGGCAAGATGCAGGTGGCCACGGAGGCGGCTCACGCGATAGTGCCGCCCGGCACACGCGTGTCGGTTCAGATGGCCGGTGTGCCGCCGATGCCGGTCACGGTCGTTGGGTTCGGCCCGAACGGCATGGAGGTGATCGACGCCGACGGCGAAGTTCACACGCTGCCGAAGGATGATCCGGACGTGCAAGTGGTGCCGCTTGCGGGTGTCCCGCCTCGGGACGCCGTCCTGCCGCACGATGCCGTGCCGGCGCAACCGCAGCCGGCGCAACAGCATCCGGCGCCAGTTGCCGAGCGCCCTGATGGTGGGGCGGTTGCGGCCCAGGCTGCCTCGAACGCCGAGACCGGTATGTCGCCTGCGGCCCCTGCAGGGGAGATCGCGCACGAAGCCGCCGAGACCGTCGAGGCCGCCGCGGAAACCGCGGATAACCAGGTCGTGGCGCCGCCCACGCGCGCAGCAAAGCCGCTGCCGTCTTCCATGGCGGTCGCCGGCAAGCAGGTGACGTTTGCAAATGAGGGGCTGGCGGCACTGTTCGATGTCGGCCAGCGGAGGCAAACCTATCGGCAGGCCGGTCGCGACACCGGTCGTCTCGACACCATGCTGATGGCCGAACGACAGCGCGCGGCCGACCTTGTCGGGGTGCCGATCGCGGACGTGAATGCGGCTGCGGATGCCTACCGGCATCAGGTCGAGCAGGCGGCGAAATCCGCCGACGATGCTCCGGTCGCGCCGGAGTTCGATCCCAAACTCTTGACCATCGACCGCGACCGCTGGGACGGATTGAGCGAGCCGCAGCGCCGGGCGATCCTCGATCGGGTCGGCATCAAGCGTAGCGCGAAAATGTCATGGGGTGCGCTGGGCCGCACCATCCAGGACAGGATTCGACCGTATCTGGCAGATCCGGCCATCGAAGATGCCGGGCAGAAGCCGGCGCCACTGGGCGACATGCCGGAGCCGGCCCAGGCGCAGAAGGAGCCCGCACAAGTCCCGGAAGATGCGCCGCGGTCTCGAAACAAAGCTCACGACACTTCGGTCGACCCGGAGGCAAAATGGTTCAGCACTCGTGAGAGGGCGCAGACCTACATCGACAGGAAGAAGCAAGGGGCGACGCACGAGATCGTCCAGACCAGGCGCGGCCGGTTCGAAATCCGCAAGAAGGCAAGCGACGCGGCTGCCGCCGAGCGCAAACCCACACCGAAAGAGCAAAAGTGGACCCAGATCGGCATCAACCCCGATGGCGATCCGCTGTTCGAGGACAAGCGTGGTGTCCGTTCGTTCGTGCGCGACGGCATCAGGATTTCGGAACCGGTCGCGATCAGGTCAGACGGTACGGTGTCGACCCGCGAGCGCGGCCCCAAATTCGAGGCGGACGTTGCGGGTACCGTCACCCCCGGTACCCCCGCCACTCCCGTCACCCGCGCCACCCCCGTAACCAGCGCCTATGGCGCCACGAACAAGCTGGTGACAGCCGAACGCGCGACTGAGGTGCGCAAACGCTTGCGGGAGAAGTTGCGGAACCAGCTCAACGCCGGGATCGATCCGGAAATCCTGGCGCTCGGTACCGAGCTTGCGGCGTTCCACATCGAGGCGGGGGCGCGCAAGTTCGCCGATGTGGCGCAGGCCGTCGCGAAGGACCTCGGCACGAATGTCGCAAGTGTTCGAAGGTTCATTCGCGCGTGGTACAATGGTGCACGTGATCTTCTGGAGGATTTTGGGCACGATGTGTCCGGGATGGATGATCCCGAGACGGTTCGCGCCCAGGCTGCAGGTTTCTCCGATCGAGAGGGCAACGATGTTCGACAATTGGAAGAGCCAGGCGCGCAAGCACTGGAGGGAGTTTCAGCCGAAGCGGTTTCGGGAACTGCAGAAGGCCGGGATGCTGGAGGCCGCATTGGCGGAGGCGGCGGAGCGGACCTATCTCGAACTGACGGCGCTGGAGGAGCGCGGGTTCAGAGACTTCGAGGCGTGGGAGATCGTGCGCGAGAAGTACCTGTTCGTTCCCGAAGAGGGAATCGTTCCCGAAGAGGGAATCGTGCCCGAGGAGGAGAAAGTGCCGACGCGCGACAGCCCGCCGTGGAGGAGCGAGCCGGGGTTCGCACAGAACACCACGATATCCGGGACCAAGAAGCCGTAATTTCGCGTATCGAGGCGGCGGGCGAGGCGAACGGCCCGCAGACATCGGCCGCAGTCCCCGCGGCGCAGGTTGCCGGCAACTTCGTCATCACCGAGCAGGACGCGGTCGGCGAGGGCGGGCAACGCACCAAATTCAAACAGAACACCGAGGCGATCCGGTTGCTCAAGCGGCTCCACCAGGAGCGGCGCGCCCCGACGCGGTCGGAGCAATCGGCTCTGGCCAAATATGTCGGCTGGGGCGGCCTTGCGGCGGCGTTCCCACGCGAGGATGGCAGCGTAACCAAAGGTTGGGAGAACGCCGCGGCCGAACTCGAACAGGTTCTGACCGCCGACGAATACAAGGCTGCGGCCTCTTCGACCCGCAACGCACATTATACCAGTCCCGAAGTCGTCGGCGCCATGTGGAGCGCGGTGCGCCGGCTCGGCTTTACCGGCGGCCGCGTGCTGGAGCCTGCCGTGGGGGTCGGCAACTTCTTCGGCTTGATGCCGACGGAGCTGCGCGGCGCATCGCAGATCACCGGCGTCGAGCTCGACCCCATCACCGGCGGCATCGCGAAACTCCTCTACCCGCATGCCAACATCCAGGCGCCGGTCGGATTCCAGGATTTTGCCGCGCCGGATGGCTACTTCGATCTCGCCATCGGCAATCCGCCGTTCGGCAGCGAGCGCGTCTACGACCGCGCGCGGCGGGGGCTGGATTTCAGCATTCACAACTTCTTCTTCGCCAAGAGCCTCGACACCCTGCGGTCGGGTGGCCTGCTCGCCATGGTGGTCAGCGACAGCCTGATGGACAGCCAGGGCGAGCGGGCGCGGGCCTGTCTGGCGGCCCGGGCCGACCTGGTTGCGGCGATCCGGCTGCCGAACGACGCCTTCGCCAAGAATGCCGGCACACAGGTGACGACCGACATCATATTCTTGCGCCGACGCTCCGAGGGAGATCCGCCGGGCGGCGCGCCGTGGCTGAGTGCCCGTACTTTCAGGGACGCGGAAGGCCGCGAGGTGCTGCTGAACGAGTATTTTCACGCCCATCCCGAACAGATGCTCGGCCGGTTCGGCGCTTACGGCACCATGTACCGCGAGGGCGACGCCGCATTGGTCAAGGAACCCGGCCAGGACACCGGCAGGCTGTTGCGCGCGGCGATCAGCCGCCTGCCCGAGGGCATCGTCGCGACGCCGGGCAGGGTCGTGGCCGAACCGGTCATCGTGACGCCGCACAATGCCACCGACGCGCTGGTCGGATCGTACTTTTTCGACAGCGACGGCAAGCTCTGGGTCCGCAAAGACGATCACCTGGGCGAGCCCCGCGCGGTCCCCGCCGGTATTGCCGGCGAAACATCTGTCGAGCGGGTCGCCGGCATGGTGCGGGTGCGCGATGCGTTCACGGCGGTGCGGCGGGCGCAGCTCGATCCGGCCGCGAGCGATCAGAAGACCAACCGGCTGCGCGAACGGCTGAACAAGGTCTACGATTCGTTCGTCGCAAAGCATGGCCCGCTCAACCTCGACGCCAACCGCCGCCTGTTTCGTGACGATCCGACCTGGCCGCAGCTTGCGGCGCTGGAAGAACGTTTCGACAAGGGCGTGAGCCCGGCCGTTGCCAGGACCAGCGGGGAAAAAGCGCGGGCCCCCAGTGCGCAGAAAGCGGCGGTGTTCTCCCGGCGCACCCAGTACCCCTATGCCAAACCGACCCGTGCGGACAGCGCCAAGGATGCGTTGGCGCTGTCGCAAAGCGAGCTGGGCCGCGTCGACCTCGACTACATGGCGCGGCTCTATGGCAAGCCGCCGGCCGCGATCGTCGAGGAACTCGACAACCTCATATTCAGGGACCCGGAGACGGGCTACCAGCCGCGCGACGCTTATCTCGCGGGCAACGTCAAGCGCAAGCTCGCGCTCGCCATCGAGGCCGCGAAGTCCGATCCCGCCTACCGCCGCAACGTCGAGGCGCTTCGCGCGGTCATCCCGCCCGATATCAATGCGGCCGACATCGACGTGGCGCCCGGCGCCCACTGGATCCCCCCGCGCTATATCGCCGACTTCGCCAACCATATTGCGGAATGCGGCGGGGTGCAGGCCTTCTATTCGGCGCCCCAGGCCAAGTGGATTGTCTCCAAGCTTCACGCCACCGCACCCGCGGAGGTGAAATGGGGAACCAAGCGGGCCTCGTTGCGCCAGGTGTTCGATGCGGCGCTCCACGGACAGACCATCACGATCCGGGACGAGTTGAAAGACAACACCACCGTGATCAACCAGGCCGAAACCGACGCCGCCAACGAGAAGGTGAACCGGCTTGTCGAGGAGTGGCGCCGTTGGCTGTGGCAGGACGACGCCCGACGCGAGGCCCTGGCCGGACTCTACAACGACACCTTCAACACCGATCGGTTACGCGAGTTCGACGGCTCGCACCTCGCTTTGCCCGGCAAGGTCTCCGACGACATCGTCGATCTGCGCCCGCATCAGAAGAACTTCATCTGGCGGGTGCTGCAGACCAGGACGGCGCTTGCCGACCACGTGGTCGGCGCCGGCAAGACGTTTTCGATCGTCGGCGCCGTCATGGAAATGCGCCGCATCGGGCTTGCGAAAAAACCCATGGTGGTGGTTCCGAACCACCTGGTCGAGCAGTGGGCGGCCGACTTCATCCGGCTCTATCCGGGCGCCACGATCCTGGCGGCCACCAGGAAGGATTTCGAGGCCGACAACCGCAAGCGCCTGTTCGCGCGGGTCGCGACCGGGGACTGGGACGCGGTGATCGTCGCGCATTCCTCGTTCGGCAAGATCCCGGTCGATTTTGCGTTCCACAAGCGGTTCATCGAGGACCAGATCGCCGACCTCGAAACCTCGATTGCGGCGGTGCGCGAAGCGGAGGGCCGCTCGACCTCGCGCAACGTGAAACAGCTGGAAAAGTGGCGGGACAACCAGCGTGCCAAGCTCGAAAAGCTGCTGGATAGCGGCGGCAAGGACGCCGGCCTCACGTTCCAGGACCTCGGGGTCGACGCGCTGTTGGTGGACGAGGCGCACGAGTTCAAGAACCTCGGCTTCTCGACCTCGATGCAGCGGGTGGCGGGGCTGGGCAACCAGGAGGGAAGCCAGAAGGCCGCGGACCTCTTCATGAAATCCCGCGTGGTGCTGGAGAAGACCGGGGGCCGCAACGTCGTGTTCGCGACCGGGACACCGATTTCGAACACCATGGCGGAGATGTTCACGGTGCAGCGGTATCTCGACTATGGCGGCCTGAAGTCCCTCGGGCTCACGCATTTCGACGCCTGGGCGCGCATGTTCGGCAAGGTCGTGACCGATTGGGAACTCTCGGCGTCCGGCCGCTACAAGCTGACATCGCGGTTCGCCAAGTTCGTCAACGTGCCGGAATTGCTGCGGCAGTACCGCGGCTTCAGCGACGTGGTCGGCCGCGACGATATCGAGCGTCAGTTGGTGGCGCAGGGCAAGACCCTGGGGGTGCCGAAGATCGCCGGCGGGCGGCCCCAGATCGTGGTGGTCGACCGCAGCGCGCATCAGGCCGACTATATCGGCGTGCCGGCGAAGGACCCCGACGGCAACGACACGGAGGATTATCCCAGCGGGTCGCTGATCTGGCGGGCCGAGAACCTGCCGAAGAGGGCGGAGAAGGGTGGCGACAACATGCTCCGGATCATGTCGGACGCGCGCCGCAGCGCGCTCGACATGCGGATGATCGACCCGGCCTATCCCGACGACCCGGGCTCGAAGGTGAACCAGGCCGCGGACAGTATCCGGCGCATTCACGAACGCTGGCGCCGGCACAAGGGAACGCAGCTCGTCTTCATCGACCTCTCGACGCCGAAGAACGCGGTAGCGCGGGAGCAGGCCGCACTACAGGCCCTGATCAAGGCCGCGGAGGAGGGGGACGAGGCGGCGCAGGCCAAGCTCGATACCGTGTCGCCGGACGCGTTCCTGGCCCTCAACGGCACGTTCAGCGTCTATGACGACCTGCGCCAGAAGCTGATCGATCGCGGCGTCCCGGCGGGCGAGATCGCGTTCATCCACGACGCCAATACCGACCGGCAGAAGACCGAGTTGTTCGCCAAGGTGCGGTCGGGCGCCATCCGGGTCCTGATGGGATCGACCGCGAAGATGGGGGCCGGCATGAACGTGCAAGACCGGCTGGTCGCGCTTCACCACATCGATGCGCCGTGGCGTCCATCGGACCTGGAGCAGCGCGAGGGCCGGATCATCCGGCAAGGCAATCTGCTTTACGCCGCCGATCCGGACGGGTTCGAGGTCGGGGTCTACCGATACGCCACCCGGAACACGCTCGACGCCCGCATGTGGCAGACGATCGAGGCCAAGGCGCGGTTCATCGAGCAATTGCGCAAGGGC
>JAVBUK010000204.1:0-5615 GCA_031555345.1 Xanthobacteraceae bacterium
AACACCATGACCACCTCGATCGGGCGAGAAGACCTGGTCCGTTTCCTGTCAGCGACTGGACATCCGCCCCGGATCGAGCCGGTTTCCGACCCCGCCGGGCCGCCAGCCCAACGTGACGATTGCATTCGACCGTGACATGACCATCTATTCGGCAAATCATTGAACTCCTTTCCGGGTTTCAGGGACATGGCGATGCTGCAGGATGGCTTGGGTGCGGCGGCGGCGTCGGAGGATCTCATCAAGGAGACCTCCACGCAGGCCTTCGTGAAGGATGTGATGGAGGAATCGAAGCGCCAGCCGGTGCTGGTCGATTTCTGGGCACCGTGGTGTGGCCCGTGCAAGCAGCTCACCCCGATCCTCGAGAAGGTCGTGAAGGCCGCCAAAGGCAAGGTGCGGCTGGTCAAGATGAACATCGACGACCACCCGACCATCCCGGGCCAACTCGGCATTCAATCCATCCCGGCGGTCATCGCCTTTGCCGGCGGCCGACCGGCCGACGGCTTCATGGGGGCGCTGCCCGAAAGCCAGGTCGTCGCCTTCATCGAGCGCCTCACCAAGGGTCGCATCGCGGGCGAGGCCCAGGATCTGATCAAGGCGGGGGATGCCGCCCTGGCGAACGGGGACGCCGCGGGTGCGGCCGATTTCTACACCCAGGTGCTGGCTGAAAATCCGGACAACGTACCGGCGCTCGCCGGTCTGGCACGCGCCCAGGTGGAAGTCGGTTCGCTCGAACAGGCCAAAGAGACCCTGGCGCTGATCCCCGAGGCCAAGCGCGGCGACACCGCAGTGGCCGCGGCGCGGGCCGCCCTCGAGCTCGCCGACCAGGCGGCATCGCTCGGTCCGGTCGCCGAGCTGGAGAAGCAGGTCGCCGCCAATCCGCTCGACTACCAGGCGCGGTACGACCTGGCCTTGGCCTACAACGCCGCCAATCGTCGTCAGGAGGCGCTCGACCATCTGATCGAAATCGTGCGGCGCGACCGCAAATGGAACGATGACGGCGCCCGCAAGCAACTGGTCCAGTTGTTCGATGCCTGGGGGCCGACCGACGAATCCACCGTTGCGGGCCGCAAGCGTCTGTCGTCGATTTTGTTTGCCTGAGGTATTGCCGCGGGGCCGGAACCCTGGCCTGCGACATCAAGGGAGAGCCGCGATGGCGATAAACGCGGTGTATCGCAGCCCGAGCGATTTGCCGAAGATCATTCCGGTGTTTCCTCTGGCCGGGGCCCTGTTGCTGCCACGCGGGCACATGCCGCTGAACATTTTCGAACCGCGCTATCTGGCGATGGTCGACGACAGCCTGCGCGACGGCCATCGCCTGATCGGCATGATCCAGCCCGACACCCGCAATCCCGGTCCCGATGACAAACCCTCCATCTACCGGATCGGATGCGTGGGCCGTATCACCCAGCTGGCCGAGACCGGCGACAGCCGCTATCTGGTCCAGCTCACCGGCATCGCCCGGTTTCGCGTCGAGGAGGAGCTCGCCGTCTCGACGCCGTACCGCCAGTGCCAGGTGACCTATGTGCCGTTCGCGGACGATTTCATCGCCCGCAAGGGAGAGGATGCGGTCAACCGCAAGGCGGTCATCGACGCACTCGGCGCTTTTCTCAAGGCCAACAAGCTCAAGGCCGACTGGGAGGGCATCGAGACCGCGCCCAACGAGGCGCTGGTCAATGCGCTGGCGATGATGTCGTCGTACGGGGCGGCGGAAAAACAGGCGATGCTGGAAGCCCCCGACCTGAAAACCCGGGCGGAGATCCTGGTCGCGGTTACTGAAATCGAACTTGCCAAGGCCAAGACCGCAGGCGAGCCGCCGCTGCAATAGGCGCCATGGGCGGCCCGGAGCGAAGGTTCCGGCCTTGCTCACCGTTGCGGCGACCTCGGGCGGCCCGTCCAACCAACAAGGCATGGCCAAGGTGCGACCCGTGTTATACTACGAAATCGGGGTCGATCTGCTGGTCGGGTCGGCCGGTTTTGGCCACGTCCGAGCGGCGCTCGAGCCAAGCGGCTCGCCGCCGATCAAAGTGGAGGGCGTATCGGGCCCTGCCGCCAATCGCCGGAGTACCGCATGAGTTCGTCCGACCCTTCCACCCCCGATTCCAAGTTCGCCGAACCCAGGCTTGTCGATCCCAAGCTTCTGGAAATCCTGGTTTGTCCGTTGACCAAGGGCCGGCTCGAATACGACGCCGCCCGACAGGAGTTGATCTCACGCGCGGCCAAGCTCGCCTATCCGATCCGCGACGGCATTCCGATCATGCTGCCCGAAGAGGCGCGTCCGCTGGACTGATATCCGCCGATCGCGCGCGCGAACGCGGGCCGGCGGTGGTGTTCGTGGGCGGGATGCCGGCGCCGCGGGGAAATCAATCGCCTGTCTGCCGACCTCGCCACGATCATCCGGGGATCATCCCGGGCCATTGAAGGGTCGTCGTCATGTTGAAAATCTGGGGCCGCAACACCTCGTCCAACGTCCAGAAGGTGATGTGGGCGGCCGGCGAACTCGGGCTGGCGGTGGAACGCATCGATGTCGGCGGGCCGTTCGGCAAGATCGGGGAACCGGCCTATCTGGCGATCAATCCGAACGGTCTTATCCCGGCGCTCGAAGAGGACGACGGTTTTGTGCTGTGGGAATCGAATTCGATCGTTCGCTACCTTGCGGGCCATCGCCCCGGCACCCTCGAACCCGCCGACATGAAGGCTCGCGCGCTGGCGAATCAGTGGATGGACTGGCAGTTGTCGGTCGTGAACCCGGCGATCACGCCGGTGTTCTTGGGTCTGGTGCGGACGCCGCCCGAACAGCGTGATCTCGCCGCCATCGAGGCTGCGACCGTGAAGACCACGGAGGCGATGGTGATCGTGAACGAGCGGCTGGCCAAGGCGCGGTTCATGGCGGGAGACGCGTTTTCATACGGCGACATCCCGCTCGGCGTCATGGCGCGCCGCTATCGCGATCTGGTGCCGCAACGGCCGGCTCTGGTGCATTTCGAGCGCTGGTACGCCGAGATCGCCGCGCGGCCGGCATTCCGGCAGCATGTCTCCGGAATCCCGCTGGTATGATCCGAAATCCGGCCGATCCGTTGCTCGGATCGGCCGCGGCGACGACCGGGGCTACAGCGCCTCGCCCCGGAGCAGCTTCGGCACCTCGCCGGTGAAGCCCGCGGCCTCGCGGATCAACGCATTCTTGAGCGTCGGCATCCGCTCGACCATGCCGAGGCCGATGTCGCGGGCGAGGCGGAGCACGTCGGACTGGTTGGAGAACAGACGGTTGATCCCGTCGGTCGCGATCCCCATCATGGCGGTATCGAACCGTCGCCAGCGCTGGTAGCGTTCGAGCACCGGTGGGCCGCCACAGTCGAGCCCGAGCCGGGCAGCGTCGGTGATGCTCTCCGCCAGCGCCGCGATGTCGCGCAGCGCGAGATTCAGCCCCTGGCCGGCGACCGGATGGATCATGTGCGCGGCGTCGCCGACCAGCGCCAGCCGCTCGGCCACGAAGCTCGCCGCAATCGAATAGCCGAGTGGAAAGGCCGCCTTGCGGCCGATCACCCGGAGCGGGCCGAGATGCAGGCCGAAGCGCTTTTCCAGCTCCGCCAGAAACGCGGCCTCGTCCAGCGCCAGAATGCGTTCCGCCTCGGCGGCGGTCTCGACCCACACCAGCGAGGCGCGGTGGATCGTCGTGCGGTCGGTCACGGCGGATCCGGGCGCATCATCCGGCCGTCCGCACGCGGCAGGCTTGAGCGGCAGGATCGCAAACGGTCCCGCCGGCAGGAAATGCTCCTCGGCACGGCCATGATGCGGTCGTTCATGCGCCACGGTGGTGACGATCGCCGATTGGCCGTACGGCCAGCCATAGGTGCGAATCCCGGCTTGGTCGCGCAGCTGCGAGCGCGCGCCATCGGCCGCGACCACGAGTTTGGCGGTGACGGTGTGCCCGTCCGACAGCCTCGCCGCAACGTGTTCCGCGCCGGGGACGAACTGCTCCACCGCGCACGGCAGCAGCCGCACGTCTTCCGCTTTGGCCCGGTCGGCGAGTGCGGCGAGCAGCAGGCGGTTCTCGACCATATGGGCGAACGGCTCGCCGTCGGCGACATCGCCCGCGAAGGTCAGGAACACCGGCCGCATTGTGTCGTCGAGCTTGGAGTCGGAGATCACCATGTCGAGGATCGGTTGCGCCTCGTCCGCGACCGCCGGCCATACGCCGAGCGTCTCGAACAGGCGCCGAGCGGCGGCCGAGATCGCGGAGGCACGCGCATCGAGGCTCTCCCGGCCAACAGACCGACCAAGAGACGGACCAAGGGGCGGGTCAAGTGTCGGGTCGGTGACCATGACCGAAAAGGTCTCGCCCAGGGTCCGGCGCAGCGCGATCGCCAGCGCCAGGCCGGCAAAGCCGGCGCCGCCGACCAGCACGTCGACGCGATCGGGGGGCCTGTTCACGCTCACACGCTTGGTCTCCCTATCCTGCGGCAGCCGGTTATGGCACCCTGGCATAGCCCAGAGCGGGCCGCGCCAAAAGCGCCCATTTGTTCAGGTGGATGTCTTTTTTGCCGGAGGACAGCGGTGCTAAACCCGATAAAGTCGCCGCCTCGCCGTTCATCCCGCCGTCGCAACTGAAAGATTCCATGTCCACCGCCGCCCCGGAACTCGCCACCATTTTCGATCTCGAGCCGCTCGACCGCGACCTGTTCCGCGGCAGAAGTCCCCAAACCGGATGGAAGCGTGTGTTCGGCGGCCAGGTGATCGGGCAGGCGCTGGTCGCCGCGTGCCGCACCGTGGAGGATGTGGCGGTCCGTCCGCCGCATTCGCTGCACGCCTATGTCCTGCTTCCCGGCGATCCCAGCGTTCCGATCATCTACGACGTCGAGCACCTGCGCGACGGCAACAGCTTCACCACGCGCCACGTGCGGGCACGCCAGCACGGGCAGGCGATTTTTTCGATGGGCGTGTCGTTCCACGTCGCGGAGCCCGGCCTGTCGCACCAGGCCACGATGCCGACCGTGCCGGACCCCGACGAACTGTCGGGCGACCCCCAGGGATTGCCGGTGCCGATGCGGAGCTACTTGGCGCGTGAACGGCCGATCGAGCTGCGGCCGGTCGAGTTCGACCGATATTTCGGCAAGAAATGCCCCGAGGGCCGGTTCAATATCTGGATTCGCGTCAAGCAGCCGTTGCCGGACGAGCCGGCGATCCACCAATGTGCGCTCGCCTATGCGTCCGACCTGCTGTTGATCAATACGGTCCTGATGCTGCATGGGCGCTCGGTGATGGAAAAATCGATCATGGCGGCGAGCCTCGATCATGCGATGTGGTTCCACCGCCCGTTCCGCGCCGACGAATGGCTGCTGTACGTGCAGGAATCGCCGAACGCGGCGGGGGCCATCGGGATTGCCCGCGGTCTGGTTTTTTCCCGGGCCGGGGTGCTGGTGGCTTCCGTGACGCAGGAGGGTCTCGTGCGCGAGAGGAGCGAAGCCGTTCGCCGATAAACCGGATGCTTCGTCGGCGCCGTCGGGGGCCGGTCGCGCTTCCCTTGCAGGGCCTTTCGCGATTCTGGTGGCGGCAGGTATGATTGCGCCCGGCAGCAACCACGGGAGTGCGGATGATGAAGCTGGTCGTCGCGATCATCA
>JAVBUK010000502.1:0-3545 GCA_031555345.1 Xanthobacteraceae bacterium
GATCACGACCAGCCGGGAGGCCGGCGCGGCGCCCGAGACGAGCTTCCAGGACGACATCCTGCCGATCTTCCGCGGGCGCTGCTTTTCCTGCCATGCGCCCGGCACCGAGGGCGAGCGGCAGAGCGGGCTCGACCTGACCACCTACGCGGGCATCATGAAGGGCACGAAATACGGCGCCATGGTGATTCCGCGCGACCCGGACAGCAGCAATCTGATGTGGCTGCTCGACCGGCGCGGCAAGCCCGAGACCTGGATGCCGCACGGCTCCAAGAAGCTGTCGACCTGCGATCGCGACGCGATCCGCGCGTGGATTCGCGAGGGTGCCAGGGACAACTGATCCGGCGTCCACTGACGCCGCGCTTCGGCCGGTGGGTGAACGGCGAAAAACCTGCCGTCGTTCACGTCGCCTCGCCGGCGTCCGGCGGATAGCGGTGAAGGCGGTGTCGGGCGTCCTCTACCCGGTGGTTTCCTTCGTCGCCGGCCAGATGGCAGGGGCCGACCGGCACCTTGCCGGCGCCGCCCGGAATGTCGAGCACATAGGTCGGCTGCGCCAGCCCGCTGATGCGGGCGCGCAGCGCCCGCATCAGGGCCTGGCCCTGCGCGATCGTCGTGCGCAGGTGCGAGGTGCCGCGGGCGAGATCGCCGTGGTGCAGGTAATATGGCTTGATCCGGCACGCGACGAAGGCCCACATGAGTTCGGCCAGCACGGCTTCGTCGTCGTTGACCCCCTTGATGAGGACGCTCTGGCTGAGCATCGGCATGCCGGCGTCGACGAAGCGCGCACAGGCGGCGCGCACCGCCGCGGTCAATTCGCGCGGGTGGTTGGCGTGCAGCACCACGTAGGTCGGCCGGTCAGGCAGACGCAGTGCGCGGACCAGCTCGGGGGTGATTCGCTCGGGTGCGGCGACCGGCAGCCGGGTGTGAATCCGCAGGATGCCGACGTGGTCGATGGCGGCGATCTCGCGCACGACATCACGCAGCCGGCGTGGCGACAGCATCAGCGGATCGCCGCCGGAGAAGATCACCTCCCGGATTTCGGGGTGCGCGCGCACATAGCCGAGCGCCGCCGCGATTTGGTCGGGCGAAAGCGTCGGCCGTCCACCCGGTCCCACCATCGCGCGCCGGAAGCAGAAGCGGCAGTACACCGGACAGACATGCACGAACTTCAACAGCACACGGTCGGGATGGCGATGGACCACGCCTTCGACCGGACTCATCGGGTCGTCGCCGATCGGATCGTCGCGTTCGTGCGGCAGGGTCACCAGCTCGGCCGGATCGGGCACGAACTGCCGCGCAATCGGATCGTGCGGGTCGGTGCGGTCGATCAGTGCGGCGAGGGTCGGCGTCACGGCGACGGCGTAGTGGGCCGCGACGCGCTCGATCTCGGCGCGCTGCTCGGGCCGCACCAGCCCGGCGGCGACGAGGTCGGCGGCGGTGCGCAGCGGTCCGGTCATTCCGGCGCCCCTGCCGGACCGCGTGTTCCGTGCTCGGCGACCGGGGCCCATATCACCTGGTCGATCCGGCTCGCGCCGGTCGCCAGCATCACCAGCCGGTCGAACCCCAGCGCGCAACCGCTCGCCGGCGGCATGTGGGCGAGGGCGGCGAGGAAATCCTCGTCGACGGGATAGCGCTCGCCATACCGGCGCTCCGTTTCCGCCATCTCGGTCTCGAACCGTCGCCGCTGCTCGACGGGATCGGTCAACTCGCCAAAGCCGTTGGCGAGTTCGACCCCGCACACGAAGGCTTCGAACCGTTCGGCGACGCGCGGATCGGAGGGCTTGCGCCGGGCGAGCGCCGCCTCGCTGGCGGGATACTCGGTGAGCAGTGTCGGCCGGCCGTTGCCCAGCGCCGGCTCGACCTTTTCAACCAGAATGCGGCTGAAAACGTCACTCCAGCCGTCGTCGTCGGCGAGACGGATGCCGCGCGCCCGCGCCTGGGCCGCCAGGGCATCGTGGTCGGTGTCGTCCCGGCCGACGGTGGCGAGGAGATCGATACCGGCAAAGCGGTCGAACGCCTCCGCCACCGTCAGGATCTGCGGTTGGGCCAGCGGGTCGGCGGTCCGGCCGCGGAATCGGAACTGGGTGGTCTCGGCCGCTTCCGCGGCAGCCGCGATGATGGTTGCGCAGTCGGTCATCAGCGTTTCGTAGGGTGCGTCGACCCGATACCACTCGAGCAGGGTGAACTCGGGGTGGTGGAGCGCGCCGCGCTCCCGGTTGCGGAACGTCCGGGCGAACTGGAAGATCCGCGGTTCGCCCGCCGCCAGCAGCTTCTTGCAGGCGAACTCCGGGGAGGTGTGAAGGTAGAGTCGCGACCGCTCACCCGCCGGCCCGGTCATGTCGGTGGCAAAAGCATGCAGATGGGCCTCGTTGCCGGGCGAAACCTGCAGGATCGCGGTTTCCACTTCGACGAAGTCGCGGGCCTCGAAACCGGTCCGCAGGCGGGCCAGAATGCGCCGGCGGGTGGCCAGCAGTGGGCGCCGGTCGGCATGCACGTGGGGCATCCACCAGGGGGATACGGCCGGTGTCATCGGGCCGCTCCAGGCGCGTCGACGCCGCAGGGGCGGGCGCGGAAATCGCTGGCGGCGGCCGGCCAGATGGGTATGTTGCGGGCCACGAAACCGCCACCCCCTCGCCTGCCCCGGCGGCGGGAAGTGGCCTCATGGCCAACCGTCCGAGGACCAGATCCTGTGAAAGTCATCGCCAGCTCGCTCCGCAAGGGCAATATCGTCGAGGTCGACGGCAAGCTGTACGTCATCCTGATCGCGGAAAACATCCACCCGGGCAAGGGCACGCCCGTGACCCAGTTGGACATGCGGCGGATCAGCGACGGGGTGAAGATGTCCGTGCGGTACAAGACAACCGAGCAGGTCGAGCGCGCCCATGTCGAGGAACGCCCCTACCAGTTCCTCTATCAGGACGGTGACGGGTTCCATTTCATGAACATGGACAACTACGAGCAGCTCACCGCGAGCGCCGACGTGGTCGGCGATGCCGACAAGTATCTGCAGCCGGAAATGTCGGTGAAACTGCAGGTGCACGAGGGCAATCCGGTGTCGATCGAACTGCCCCAGCGCGTGACGCTCGAGGTGGTGGAGACCGAGCCGGTGGTCAAGGGGCAGACGGCGTCGGGCTCGTTCAAGCCGGCGCTGCTGTCGAACGGCATCCGCACCGGGGTGCCGACCCACGTGGTCATCGGTACCCGCATCGTAGTATCGACCGCCGACGGTTCCTACGTCGAGCGCGCCAAGGACTGAGCCGCCTGCGGGTCTCGCCCCGCTCATCGGGCGTCATGCGCAAACGCGCTGGGCATGACCCGGGTCGCGCAGTCCCAACTCGACATCCGGCGGTCGTTGCGACACCATCATGGTGTTGCCGACGATCGTGTCGGGTCTGCATGGCAGTGGTCGTGTCGCCATGGACTGGAGTGAACTCATCCTGCGGCTCGGCGCCGCTACCCAGGTCGGCGGCGCCGTGGGGCTCAAACGCGACCTCCGCGGCAAGCCCGCGGGTGTGCGTAACCTCCGCCTCGTCGGTCTTGCGGCGGCG
>JAVBUK010000161.1:0-6625 GCA_031555345.1 Xanthobacteraceae bacterium
GATGGGGCGAAAGCGCAGCCGACGGTGGCGCGGTTCCGCTACGGTGCGGGTCGGGTCCATGCGGCGATGGAGAACTATGCCGCGGCGATCGCGTTCTATGATCAGGCGATCCGGCTCAATCCGGGTGACGGCTTGCCGTATCTGTCGCGGGCGGAGGCCAAGCTCAAACTCGACAGGCCGGTCGAGGCCAAGGCGGACTACGATCGGGCGATGACGACCGGGCTGAATGGGCCGGCCGATCGCTACTTCGCCTCCGTGGGACGCGGGTATGTCAATCTGCTGCTGGAAGACTTTGCCGCCGCCGTGGTCGATTTCGATCGTGCCCTGGAGATTTCGCCTCATGCGCTCAACGCCTGGGTCTGGCGTGGCGTCGCCAACGAGCGGCGGGGACACAGTGATGCGGCCATCGGTGATTTCGAGCGGGCCTCGACCATCGATCCGGAGAACGGCTTGGTGATGGCCAACCTGCGCCGACTGCGGTCGAATGAACGGCAAGCCACCCGGGTCCCGGCCCTTCCGATCGTTGACGGCAAGCGTTTCGCCCAGGATGCTTGGCCGGGGTTGACCCTCCGCGCCCGCAGATGTAGGTCCCGTGATACGAGCCGGCACGTGGACGAAAGCCCTGGTGCAGGGGCGTGACCGTTTGCACGGGACCTCATACGTCTTGGCCGAAAGAGACTGAAATCCGCAGGAGGGTTGCCCGGATGCACACCCCTGTCGAGGCGTGGCAGCACACCCATCACTATCTGGGCGACCGGCATGACCGGCATGAGCGGCGGACCTGGATCGTGGTGGGGCTCACCGCCATCATGATGGTCGCCGAGATCGTCGGCGGAACCATCTACGGCTCGATGGCTTTGGTGGCGGACGGATGGCACATGTCCACCCACGCTGGCGCCATTGCGCTTGCTGCATTGGCGTACCAATTTGCGCGCAGGCATGTCGACGATGCACGTTTTTCCTTCGGCACCGGCAAATTCGGTGAACTCGCGGGGTTCACCAGTGCGGTCATTCTCGGCGTGATCGCCCTGATGATCGGTTACGAATCCATGCTGCGCCTGCTCGCGCCGGTCGCGATTTCGTTCGAGCAAGCGATCATGATCGCCGTCCTCGGCCTTGCGGTCAACCTCGCGACCGCGCGGCTTCTATACGACGATGATCACCACCATGGTCACGATGATCACGGTCTTGGGGAGCGGCATCATTCCGACGCCCGCGACCACAACCTGCGTGCCGCATATTTCCACGTTCTGGCCGACGCGCTGACCTCGATCCTGGCGATCGTGGCACTGCTGGCGGGGCGCCTCTACGGCTGGGTGTTCCTGGATCCGTTGATGGGCGTGGTGGGCGCGGTGGTGATCGCGATCTGGTCGCTCGGGCTGATGCGTTCGGCCGGCGCGGTGCTGCTCGACATGGTCCCGGATCGGCGGCTGATGGCCGACATCCGCCGCCGTCTGGAAACTGGCGAAGATCGGGTCGTCGACCTGCATTTGTGGCGGCTCGGCCCCGGTCATCTCGGGCTCGTCGCCACCGTCCTGTCCGATCGGCCGAGTAGCGCCGAAGCCTGCAAGGCCCGTTTGGAGCATATCGCCGGTCTGTCGCATCAGACCATCGAGGTGCATTCCTGCCGCCGCGAGGCCCGGGACGCCGCCGATTAGGGCGCCAACATCCCGATCGGCCGTCCTGATCACGCGGTGATCGGCGGGTTCGCTCGAGCGCCACGGTCGGGGTTGTGGTCTGGGGTCGGCCGGATTTCGGACGATTCCGCGGCCCGGGTCAGCCGGGCGTCGCCGACGCGCCATTCGTGCATCTGACCGCAGGCCGGACATTTGGCGCATACGGTATTCCGGCGAATACGCAAAAGGGTGCCGATGTCGCTTTCAATCCCGACATCGACCCCCTGACCGGTGGACGGGCATACGAACAAGAGACGTTCCATCGGGCACCTCGTCGGGCGTTGGGACGGCGGCACCGCCTTTGCTGCCGCCTCCATCCGGTTCCGGCCCGGTTTCCGGATCGATACCGGGCCTCGATTGTTCAAGCCCCCACGGGCGGATCTGTTCCAGCCCCATGGGTCAGGGGCGCAATGCCGAGCGGTGGCCGCCGGGCCGTCCGGAGTGAAGGCGAGTTGCGCGTCGAAATGTCACTCTGCTATACGGCGCAGGTCTTTGTCCGGCGCAAGTCTTCCGTGCCTGCACTTTTTCGGGGCAAGTCATGTCCGTCGATGCTCAAACGGTTCGCCGCATCGCCCGTCTGGCGAGAATTGCCGTCGCCGACGACGAGGTCGAGCACCTCCAAGGCGAGCTCAATGCGATCCTGGCCTTCGTCGAGCAACTTTCCGAGCTCGATGTCGCGGCGGTCGAACCGATGACGTCGGTCACACCGATTGCGATGAAAATGCGGGAGGACGTCGTCACCGACGGCGGGATCGCCGACGCTGTCCTCCAGAACGCGCCGGTCCGGGAGGATCACTATTTCGTCGTGCCCAAGGTCGTGGAATGAAGCGCGCCTGGGCGACAATGACCGCGCGCGGGAGCAGAGCCTGATGTGCGACGACTGCGCTCGGGGGCGAGCTCGGGTGTGCCGCCGCAGGCCGGATCGGCCGGGCAGGAACGATGCCCCGCCGAGCCGTCCGTGCCCACCGTTCGTATGCGAGGAGTGGCCTGCGACATGACCGAACTCAACGCCTTGACGCTGGTCGACGCCCGCGAACGGCTGCGGCGACGCGAATTTTCCGCCGCCGAGCTCGCCGCCGCGCATCTCGCCGCCATGGAACGCGCGCGCACCCTCAATGCCTATGTGCTGGAGACGCCGGATCAGGCGCTGGCGATGGCGCGCAGTGCCGATGCGCGGCTGGCGAAAGGCGAAGGCGGTCCGCTCGAAGGCATCCCGCTCGGCGTCAAGGACATGTTCTGCACGGTGGGCGTCCGCACGGCCGCCGGGTCGCGGATGTTGGAGAACTTCGTTCCGACCTACGAGTCGACCGTCACCGCGAAGCTGTGGCACGCCGGCGCGGTATTGCTGGGCAAGCTCAACAACGACGAGTTCGCCATGGGCTCGTCCAACGAGACCTCCTGGTTCGGGCCGGTGACCTCGCCATGGCGGCGGACCGGGTCCGACGACCGATTGGTTCCCGGCGGATCGTCGGGCGGATCGGCGGCGGCCGTCGCCGCCGACCTTTGCCTCGGGGCCACCGGCACCGACACCGGCGGTTCGATCCGTCAGCCCGCGGCCTATACCGGAATCGTCGGGATCAAGCCGACCTACGGCCGGTGCTCGCGCTTCGGCATCGTCGCTTACGCTTCTTCGTTCGACCAGGCCGGGCCGTTTGCCCGCACCGTGCACGACGCGGCCGTCCTGCTCGGTGCGATGGCCGGTCACGACCCGAAGGACGCCACCTCGGTCGACCGGGCGGTGCCCGACTACGAGGCCGCCGTCGGCAGGTCGGTGAAGGGGATGAAGATCGGCCTGCCGAAGGAATACCGTGTGCCAGGCATGTCGAACGACATCGAGGCGCTGTGGCGCCGCGGGGTCGACTGGCTGCGGCAGGCGGGAGCCGAGGTGGTGGAGGTCAGCCTTCCGCACACCAAGCATGCATTGCCGGCCTACTACATCACGGCCTCGGCCGAGGCGTCGTCGAACCTCGCGCGCTACGACGGGGTGCGGTACGGCCTGCGGGTCGAGGGGCACGACATCACCGACATGTACGAGAAGACGAGGCGAGAAGGATTTGGCAGCGAGGTGCGGCGCCGCATCCTGATCGGCACCTATGTGCTGTCGGCCGGTTACTACGATGCCTATTACCTGCGCGCCCAGAAGGTGCGCACGCTGATCAAGCGCGACTTCGAGGAATGTTTCCGTTCGGGCATTCACGCCATGCTGACGCCGGCGACCCCGGCGCCGGCGTTCGCGATCGGCGAAAAAGCCTCCGGCGATCCGGTCGCGATGTATCTCAACGACGTGTTCACGGTGACGGTCAACATGGCCGGTCTGCCGGGCTTGGCGGTGCCGGCCGGACTGGACGGGCAGGGGTTGCCGCTGGGGCTGCAACTGATCGGTCGGCCGTTCGACGAGGAGGGGTTGTTTTCGCTCGGCCACGTCATCGAACAGGCCGCCGGACGGTTTTCGCCACCGCGCTGGTGGTGAATCGTCGCGGTGCGGCGCCCGACGACAATCGGTGCCCGGGGCCGCGATGACGTTCGCGGCGGTACCGGTCGGGCGAGTGTCGGTCACCGGGGCGGAGAATGGTAGGGACGGCGCGACCTTGACCGCCGCGCGAGCCCGCGCAATGGAGAAGGCCTGGAGACCGGCCATGAATGTTCAGCAGAAGACCGCAAGGCTCGTCAGGGGCGCGACCGCCGATTGGGAGGTCGTCGTCGGCCTGGAGGTGCATGCCCAGGTGGCCTCGCGCGCGAAACTCTTTTCCGGGGCCTCGACCGCGTTCGGGGGCGAGCCGAACGCCCATGTGTCGCTCATCGATGCGGCCATGCCGGGCATGCTGCCGGTGATCAACGAGGAGTGCGTCAGGCAGGCGGTCCGCACCGGCCTCGGCCTGAAGGCCAGGATCAATCTCAGGTCGGTGTTCGACCGCAAGAACTACTTCTATCCCGACCTGCCGTCGGGTTATCAGATCAGCCAGTTCAAGTCGCCGATCGTCGGCGAGGGCGAGGTCCCCGTCGATCTGCCGGACTACAGCGTGACGGTGGGCATCGAGCGGCTGCATCTCGAGCAGGATGCCGGCAAGTCGCTGCACGGCCCGTCCGGTTCCTTCGTCGACCTCAACCGCGCCGGGGTCGCCTTGATGGAAATCGTCTCCAAGCCCGACCTGCGCTCCTCCGAAGAGGCCAAGGCCTATCTCGCCAAGCTGCGATCAATCATGCGCTATCTCGGCACGTGCGACGGCAACATGGAGGAGGGATCGTTGCGGGCCGACGTCAACGTGTCGGTCCGCCGCCCGGGCGAGCCGCTGGGCACCCGATGCGAGATCAAGAACGTCAACTCCATCCGCTTCGTCGGACAGGCGATCGACTGCGAGGCCCGCCGGCAGATCGGAATCATCGAGGATGGCGGAACGATCGAGCAGGAAACGCGGCTGTTCGACCCCGGCAAGGGGGAGACGCGTCCGATGCGCAACAAGGAGGAGGCGCACGACTACCGCTACTTCCCGGATCCGGACCTGTTGCCGCTGGAACTGACGCAGGCGTTCGTCGACGATCTCGCGCGAGGCCTGCCCGAACTGCCGGACCAGCGCCAAGCCCGTTTCGTCGACGCCTTCGGCTTGTCGGCCTACGACGCCGAGGTGCTGGTTGCGGAGCGCGAATGCGCCGACTTCTTCGAGGCGGTGGTCGATCGGGCGGCGGGCAACGGCGGGCGCGACGCCAAAGTGGCGGCGAACTGGGTGATCAACGAACTGTTCGGGCGGCTGAACAAGGAGGGCAAGGCGATCTCCGCCTCGCCGGTGTCGGCGGACCAGCTCGGGGCGATCCTCGACCTGATGGCCGACGGAACGATTTCCGGCAAGATCGCCAAGGATGTGTTCGAGATCGTCTGGAACGAAGGCGGCGACCCCCGGGCGGTGGTGGCACAGCGCGGCCTCGAGCAGGTCAGCGATCTCGGGGCGATCGAAAGGATCGTCGACGGCATCGTCGCCGGCCACCCGGACAAGGCCGCGCAGGCCAAAGGCAACCCCAAGCTTGTCGGCTGGTTCGTCGGACAGGCGATGAAGGCGTCCGGCGGAAAGGCCAACCCTCAGACGGTCAACGAGCTGTTCAGGAAGAAGCTCGGCATCTGAGCGGCAGCGCAAACGCCCGTTCTCGTCCTGCCGCGGCTCGAGCGCGGCGCGCGCCGACCCTCGCAGACGTCGTCGCCGGCGGTCGTCGTTGTCGCCGCCGTGCCCGGCAGCGTCACAGCGGTCGAAGCCGGCATCGAACTTCCGAGCAGGCGGCACGGGACGAACGGCCGCGAGGGAGCAGCGGATGTGTCGCCGCGGACATCGCGGACGGGGCCGGTGCCCGCCGCGACCTCGGGAACAACGGGTTCGCCGGGTGTGTTCGGAACGTCGGCGGGAGTGTCGCGGCGAATCGGTCGACCACGATTCGTGCGTTTTGAAATCCGATCCGGTCGCTTGGCGCGTCATTTCGGGTGCTGTTGAAAAAAAATTTTCGGCGCCGCTGGGGCGCACCAACGCGGGGTTAGAGCCTTGCGCCGGCCGGTCGGCAGGCGCGCGACCGGCGCAGCGGCGCCGCCGGCGGAAGGAACCGGAAATGCAGGAAGCCCGTAATTCGCAGCGTTTTTTGCATTCGGGCAAACAGAAGGAGACGAAGTCTGAAAGCGCGGCTGTCATGCGGGGGGCTTGACAAGAAGAACCGCCGACCGGGTGACGCTTCTGGTTCCAGACCTTGCAGTCGTACACGGTTCGTTAAGTGGAGTCGCTGTTTTTTTCGTTGTGCTGTACTAATCACAGTGCAGTGCAGGCGCGATTCGCAATCGCACTGTTTACCGAAGTCGCCACCACTCATTGCTAGGAGGGCAGCATGGCGAAGAAGACGAAGACGAAGACCAAGACGAAGGCAAAGGCGAAGGCAAAACCGGCGGCCAAGAAGACCGCCAAGAAGACCGCGAAGCG
>JAVBUK010000440.1:0-3320 GCA_031555345.1 Xanthobacteraceae bacterium
ATTTGTCGAGATCACAAACGACCGGCTCATCAGCGCAATCAGCCGATGCGCGCCGCTTTGTGCTTATCCCCGAGTCCGCGATTGACGGCGCACGCTGAACTCGGGGCTATTGGCCCGCGAGTTGATATCCCGAGCGGCACAGGCCGCGCCGATATGGTGCGACTTTCGTCATACCTCAAACGTATAAGCGCCGTTCGGAAACGCAATGCGCTAAATGCCGCAGCCTCGCGGACGTTAACCAATATCGAAAATGCGCGGGAACCCGTGGTGCAGCGGCGCGTTGGCCCCGACACCCCTCATGCGTTCCAGAGCGCGGTCACGATTGCGCGAGGTCGGCGTCGATCAAAGCGCGCAGTTCGGGTGAGACCCGTGGGCGGACGCCGAACCAGGTCTCGAACGGCCGCACCGCCTGATGCAGCAGCATGCCGAGCCCGTCGGCGACCCGCAGACCGCGCGCCCGCGCGGCGGACAACAGCCCGGTTTCGAGCGGCACGTAGACGAGATCGGCCACCACCGCGTCGCCGCGCATCCGGCCGATGTCGACAGTCAATGCCGGCTGCCCCTTCATGCCGAGGGTCGTCGTATTGACCAGAAGGCCGACGCCGTCGACCAGCGCGGCCGCCGCGTCCCAGCCCGCGGGTTCGACCGCCTCGCCGAAAAGCGCCCGCAACGCCCAGGCCCGCTCGAGGGTGCGGTTGGCGACGTAGATCCGTCGAACGCCCCGCTCGATCAGGCCGAACACCACGGCCCGTGCGCTGCCGCCGGCCCCGAGCACCAGGGCCTCGTCGAGCCCTCGGTCCCACCCGGGCGCGGCCGTATCGAGATTGGCCAAAAAACCCTCGATATCGGTATTGGTGGCGCACAGCGTGTCGCCGTCGTACCATAGCGTGTTTGCGGCCCCGGCGGCCTTGGCGCGCGCGTCGGCGCGGGTCAGGGCGACGGCGGCCTCCTTGTGGGGCACCGTGATGTTGGCGCCCACGTAGCCGCGCGCCGACAAGGCGCCGATGAAGCCGGAAAATTCCTCAGGCTGCACCGCTTCCTTGCGGTACTCGCCAGCAATGCCGTGCTCGGCCAGCCAGTAGTTGTGGATCAGAGGCGAGCGGGAATGACCTGCCGGCCAGCCGATCACGCACGCCGCGCGCGGCCGCGAAGCGGGTCGCACCGGCTCCGTCGGACCGACCGCCATCGTCGAACCTCCTCCGCGGATAACGGATGCAGCGTTTTAGACCAAGGTCTGCGGCATCGCAAACCGTGCGGCATGAAACTTTTGCGGCGGGCGTCGGTTGAACAAGGTCCGCCACGGGGACCCCGCCATGCCCGAGAACCTTGCCCTGTCTTCGATCGCCCGGCACGGCGCTGCACGCCTGCCCAGTGTCGAGGTCGAGAGCTACAACGTCGAGATCAAGGATGACGACGGGTTCGTGGGCGACCGCGCCTGCAAGGGCGCGTTCCGTGACATCGTCGAAAAATGGCGCAAACCCCTGCGCGATATCGACCAGGACCCGTTCGGCGACGAGCCGAGCCCGACCATCTCCAGGAAGCGACTCGATACCCTGCTCGCCGACGGCGACCCCGAGGCCGCCGGCGTGGTTCAGGGCGCGATCGAGGACTACGCCCAAGCGCTTGCGGCGGTGATCCGGCGCTTTCTCAAGCTCAAGAACTGGCGCAGCACCGAGCGTATCGTGGTGGGCGGAGGATTTCGCGGCAGCCGCGTCGGCGAGCTCGCGATCGGCCGCACCTCCGTCGTTCTCAAGGCCGATCAGATCACGATCGATGTGGCGATGATCCGCAACGAGCCGGACCACGCCGGACTGATCGGCGCCGCCCATCTCGCGCCAAGGTGGATGTTCAAGGCCCACGACGCCATCCTGGGCGTCGACATCGGCGGCTCCAACATCCGAGCCGGAATCGTCGAGTTGAACCTCGACAAGGCGCCCGACTTGTCCAAGGCTCGGGTGACGCGTTTCGAGCTGTGGCGGCACCAGGACGAAAGAAAGCTCAACCGCGACGACGCCGTGGAAGGGCTGATCGACATGCTGGAGCGGTTGATCGTGCGTGCCGGCAAGGACGGCCTTGCGCTTGCGCCGTTCATCGGCGTCGGCTGCCCGGGCAAGATCGACCACGACGGCGCGATCGAGTGCGGCGCCCAGAACCTGCCCGGCAACTGGGAAAGCCGGAAATTCAACCTGCCCGCCGCGCTGTTCGCGGCGATCCCGAAGATCGGCGGGGACGAGACCGCGGTGGTGATGCACAACGACGCCGTCGTGCAGGGCTTGAGCGAAGCGCCGTTCATGGGCGACGTCGGGCGCTGGGCGGTTTTCACCATCGGCACCGGGCTGGGCAATGCGCTGTTCGTGAACCGGAAACAAACGTAGGACCGCGGCCGGCCGAACCTTTTTCGACGGCGTTGCGCGAAGCGGAAATTGCGATCCGGCGGCACGTCAAGCGTTCAGAAAATCGACCCGGGCGCTTTCGGCCAGGATCGCGGCCGGAGTGCCGTGGCGCGCGGAATGCGCGTGTTCCGCTGCGGTTTGCGACGCCTGCAGGTGCGCGCCGAGTTCGCGCCCGCGGACGACAATACGCCGATTGACCGGCTGCCGCTCGGCCTCGAACCGGCGCAATGCCGCGACCACATCGGCCTCGCTGTCGAGCGCGGCAGCCAGCGCGGCGGCATCATCGGCCGCCTTGACGAGGCCGGCCCCGACATGGGGGCGCGCCACGAACGCCGCATCGCCGACCATCACCACCCGGCCGAACGCCATATGACGCGATTCCAGATCGTAGATCGGCTGCAGGAGGACATCGGTCATCCGCGGCACCAGGGCGCGGAACTGCGGCGCGACCAGCCGCAGCGCAGCGGCCCGCATCGCCTCGATCGCGGCCCGGTGGATCAGAGCCGGCGGAATGGTCATCATGTGGGTCACGCCGTTCTGGTCGGTCAGCAGGCGCTGAAGCTCGTCCTCCGCAGCTGGCCGATACCAAACCATGCAGTAGCGGTTGTCGGTGCGTGCCGGCGTGCGGTCCGACCCGGCGACCGGGTAACCCAGGAACTGCTCGCCGGGCGGCAGGCAGAAAGTGAAGTATCCGAACAACGCCCGGTGCGCATCGGGCGGGAACGCGTCCTCGCCCAACGCCGCGCACCAGGCGACATAGCCGGCGTAGCGTGGCGCCGGCGCATGGTCGCAGTGCCGCCGCACCGTGGAACGCAATCCATCGGCACCGACCAGAAGGTTCGCGCGGACCTTGCTGCCGTCCTGGAACTGCGCCGTCACCGCCTCGTCGACCTGCTCGAAGTGCTTGAGCCATTTGCCCCGGTGATA
>JAVBUK010000491.1:0-7269 GCA_031555345.1 Xanthobacteraceae bacterium
GATGCGCTTGCCCTCGAGCATCGCCCGGTTGGCGTTGTGCTTCAGCCTCACGCCGAGGTGGCGGATCTGATCGGTGGGCTCGATGAAGGTGCGCCCGACATAGTGGTTGCGGATGATGCCGAGCTCGTAGGGAATGCCCGAGGCCTGCGAATAGCCCAGCGCCGCCGGCACCCCCGAGTCGGGCACCGGCACCACGACGTCGGCGTCGCAGGGGTTTTCGCGGGCGAGTTCCTCACCCATGCGCTTGCGGATCTGATAGACGCTGCGTCCGCCCACCACCGAATCCGGGCGGGCGAAGTAGATGTATTCGAAAATGCACGGCCGCGGCGGAACCGGCGGGAACGGTTTGATCGACTGCGGGCCGTCCTCGTCGAACACCACCACCTCGCCGTTGTCGATGTCGCGCACGTAGGTGGCGCCGATGATGTCGAGGGCGCAGGTCTCCGAGGTCAGCACCGGGCAGCCTTCGAACTCGCCGAGCACCAGCGGGCGGATGCCGAGCGGATCGCGGGCGCCGATCAGCTTCTTGTTGGTGGCGGCGACCAGCGAATAGGAGCCCTCGAGCAGGCGCAGGCCGTCGATGAAGCGGTCGATGAAATGGGGTCGGCGCGAACGCGCGACCAGGTGCAGGATCACCTCGGTGTCCGAGGTCGACTGCATGATGGCGCCGTCGCCGACCAGCGCGCGCCGCAGCGTCAGGCCGTTGGTGAGATTGCCGTTGTGGCCGACCGCGAAGCCGCCGGCGTTGAGCTCGGCGAACAGCGGCTGCACGTTGCGCAGGATGGTGGCGCCGGTCGTCGAATACCTGACGTGGCCGATCGCCGTGCTGCCGGGCAGGCGTTCGATGACGTCCCGCCTGGAGAAGGTGTCGCCGACCAGCCCGAGTCGACGTTCGGAATGGAACCGGGCGCCGTCGTAACTGACGATGCCGGCGGCCTCCTGGCCGCGATGCTGAAGCCCGTGCAGGCCGAGCGCGACGATCGCGGCGGCGTCCGGATGGCCGTGGATGCCGAACACCCCGCATTCCTCGCGCAGCCGGTCGGAATCGAGGTCAAACTCGCCGGAGCGATCATCATTCGAAATCTGCATTCTCTGGCCCTTTGCCGGCGCCGATTACCTGGAGGCCGGAGCCCTGGTTTGAATGAGCTGTCGCATGTCCCGGCGGTCGGTCCGGTCGTAACCGGCCGTTTCCCGGGGCTCGGTGGGCGATCGGCTGTCGGTTCGCTGGTCCGGCGATGCGTCGGACGAATCGGGCTCGTCACCCTTCGGCGGCCGCAACCGCTTCAAGATGGTGCTTTCCGGGTCGTCCGGCAACAGCGACATCAACCAATGACCGGTTCCCTGGAGGACGACGCGCGATTTGGCGTCGCGGATGGCGTCCGGCATCGACTTTTGTGGCACCAGCCATTCGACCAGCACGAAGGCGATGACGACGATGAACAGCCCTCGGGCCAGCCCGAACAGGAAACCGAGGGTGCGATCGAGCGCGCCAATGCGGCTGTCGAGGATCATGTCGGACACCCGCACGGTGAGAATCGACACGATGATCAGCGTTCCGAGGAACAGGCCGGCGATGGTCACGCCTTTGGCGACCCAGTCGTTGTTGAAATACTGCTGGGCGAAGGGGAGCAGGCGGCCGTGGAAGTACACCGTCGATGCGGCGGCCGCCGCCCAGGAGGCGATCGACAGCACTTCGCGCATGAACCCGCGCACCATGGCGAGCACGCCCGAGACCAGCATGACGACGATCAGGAAAATGTCCAAGTACATCGCTGGTGCCCGTCTAGACCCGGTTCGGAACGATCGCCATAAGAGCGACGCGCCCGACGCGAACCAGCCGGGCGCACAGGGCCCGTGTATAACCCGGATAGGACCCGGCCGTCACCCCGTGTCGGAACCGGGACACCGGCCACCCGGCAGATCCGCCCTTCGTGTGGCAATGCGACAGCTGGCCCATGCCGCTGCGGGAGACGAGGTGCTCATGCCCAGGAATATTGCACATCGCTTCTGCGGCATCACGACCGCTCTGACGGCATGGCTGGCGGGGCCATCGGTGCCGGCGCACGCCCAACAGGAATTGACCGCGGCGTTCAACGGCACCGGCCAGCGGCTGTTCTCCGGAATGCTGCGGGACGCACCGGACGACGGTAACATCGTGTTTTCGCCCTATTCGGTCGGGAGCGCCATGGCGATGGCGCTGGCCGGGGCGCGGGGGCCAACCGAACGCGAGATGGCCGGGGTCCTGGGGCTCGGTCTGGCCCGCGCCAGCGTCGCCGCGCAGAGTGCCGCCGTGGCGGCGATCCTCAACGGCTACGACCAGGGGCCGGTGGCACCGACCTGTCCCGCTGGTTTGGCGCTCGCACAGGGCGCTTGCGTCGGCCCGGCATCGGCTGCGGGGCGCTGTCCGCCGGGGTCGTGGCGCGACGGTGACGGCTGCGGGGCGGCGCCGGTGTGGCCGCGCTCGGCGCAATTGCGCACGGCCAATGCGCTGATGATCGGCCGGCAGGCCGACGATGCGATCGCCGACGACTATGCGGCGCTGCTCGCGGGCAAGTTCGGCGCCGAGGTGTTCTGTCAGGCGTCGGTCGACGTCGTCAATGATTGGGTCAACAGACGCACCGAAGGCAAGATCGACAGGTTGCTGGACCGGCTCAACCCCGCCATCACGGCGGTGATCCTCAATGCCATCTACTTCAAAGTGGCTTGGCAGACGCCGTTCAGGAAGGAGGCCACCCGGCCGTCCGACTTCAATCTGTCGGTGAGCCACAAGGCGCAAGTGCCGACGATGCATCAGCTATCGGCCTTTGCGGTGTCCGCCGGCGCCGGTTATCGTGCGGTCCGGTTGCCCTACAACGTCGCCCCGCTGTCGATGACCCTGGTGTTGCCGGACCGGATCGACGGCTTGGCCGACACAGCCTCACGCCTGACGGCGTCCGCGCTGGCCGACCTGATGGCGGCGTTGCGCCGTGCCCGACCCCGGCCGGTCGTCCTGTCGCTGCCGCGCTTCAAGGTGGATTTTCGTGCCAGCCTGGTCGACGGCTTCCGGCGCTTGGGCATGACCCGGGCGTTCGATCTCGCACAGGCGGATTTTTCCGGCATGACCGGCCAGCCGCCCGATCGGCTGCCGACCGCCGTCCAGGACATCGTTCATCGGGCGGTGATCGAGGTGGCCGAGGAGGGAACGGAGGCCGCGGCGGCGACGGCGGTGATGATGGCGCGGGCGGCCCGGCCGGCGTCGCCCGAGCCGTTCGCGGTCGACCGGCCGTTCCTGTTCTTCATCACCGACGACGCCACCGGCGCCATCCTGTTCCAGGGCCGCATCGTCGATCCGCGCTAGTGTCCCGGGACCGAACGTCGGAACCGGCTGGGCGCCTCAGCCCGGCTTTTTCGCCGCTGGCCGCGCGGCCGGGCGGGGCGGCGTCCCGCGCTGGGCGATATCGGCGACCAGATTGGCCAGCCCGCCGATGCCGGTGAGCTGCAGGCCGACGTCGGCGGAGGTCTCGCCGCGCGCCGACTCGGGCATGAACGCGCGCGAAAAACCGAGTTTTTGGGCTTCCTTCAGCCGCGCCGCGCTCTGGGCCACCGGCCGCACCATGCCGGACAGCGACACCTCGCCGAAAAACACCGCCTCGGCCGGCAGCGGTGCATTGGCGAGTGACGATACCAGGGCGGCGGCGGCGGCGAGATCGGCCGCCGGTTCCTGGATGCGCAGCCCGCCGGCGACGTTGAGATAGACGTCGTGGCCGGACAGCCGCACGCCGCAATGGGATTCCAGAACGGCGAGCACCATCGACAGCCGGCTCTGGTCCCAGCCGACCACGGCGCGCCGCGGTGTGCCCAACGTGGTCGGCGCGACCAGCGCCTGGATTTCCACCAGCAGGGGGCGAGAGCCCTCGATGCCGGCGAACACGGCGGTGCCCGGTGCGCCGAGGTCGCGCTCGGACAGGAACAGTTCCGACGGGTTGGCGACCTCGCGCAGGCCGGCGCCGGTCATCTCGAACACGCCGATTTCGTCGGTCGGCCCGAACCGGTTCTTGATCGCCCGCAGGATGCGGAACAGGTGCGCGCCTTCACCTTCGAACGACATCACCGCGTCGACCATGTGCTCGACCACGCGGGGGCCGGCGATCTGGCCGTCCTTGGTGACGTGGCCGACCAGGATGATGGCGGCGCCGCTCTTCTTGGCGTAGCGGATCAACACCTGCGCGGCGCCACGCACCTGGGTGACGGTGCCGGGGGCGGATTCGATCGAGCCGGTCCACATGGTCTGAATCGAGTCGATCACCACCAGGCGTGGCGTCTTGCCCTGCGACAGGGTCGCGACAATGTCCTCGACCGAGGTCTCCGCCGCAAGCTCGACCGGGGCCGAGGTGAGGGCGAGGCGCCCCGCCCGCAGCCGCACCTGGGCCACGGCTTCCTCGCCGGAAATGTAGACGACGCGGTGGCCGCCGCGGGCGAGCGCCGCCGCCGCCTGGATCAGCAGGGTGGATTTGCCGATCCCCGGATCGCCGCCGACCAGCAGGACGGAGCCGCGGACGAAGCCGCCGCCGGTCACCCGGTCGAGTTCGGCGATGCCGGAGGCGAGGCGAGGGGCGTCGTGGGTCTGGCCGGTGAGCGGTTCGAGCGGGAACGGCCGACCCTTGCGCGCCGGCCGGCCCGGCCCGGCGGCAATGTCGCTCTGGCCGTTTTCCTCGACGATGGTGTTCCACTCGCCGCAGGAATCGCATTTGCCCTGCCAACGCGAACTGACCGCGCCGCAGTTCTGGCAGACGAAGTTGGGCTGGTGGCGCGCCATGCGGTCAGCCGGCCCACACCCGGTGATAGCGTCGGCCCAGCGAGGTGAGCACCTCGTAGCCGATGGTGTCGAACACGGCCGCGAGTTCGTCGACGCCGTTGTCGGGCCCGATCAAAGTGACGTCGTCGCCGCGGTTGGCCGCCTGGTCCGGCAGGTCGGTGATGTCGATGGCGAGAAGGTCCATGGAAACCCGACCGGCGGTGCGGCAGCGTTGGCCCGCCACGATGACGTCCGCGCCCGGCCGACCTCCAGCATGGCCGGCGGCCCGCCGGTAGCCGTCGGCGTATCCGACGGCGACGATGGCGATGCGCGAGGGACGGCTCGCGGTCCAGGCCGCCCCATACCCCACGGTGGCGCCGGCCGGGACATTGCGAACGAGGGTGATGCGACCCTTCAGCGTGACCACCGGCAACATCGGGTTCGGTTGCCCGGGCGTGGGATTGCCGCCGTACAGCGCGATGCCCGGACGCACCAGATCGCAGTGCGCGGACGCCCCGAGGAAGACGCCCGCCGAATTGGCGAGCGAGGCGGTGACGCCGCGAAACATCAGCCGCAGCTCGCGGAACAGGTCGATCTGCTGGGCGTTGAGCGGGTCATCGGGCGTGTCCGCGCAGGCGAAATGGCTCATCACCAACGTCAAGCCGTGATCCGGGGTCTGGACCCGGGCCGCCAGCGCGGCCGCCTCGGCGACCGAAATGCCGAGCCGGTTCATGCCGGTGTCGATCTGAAGGGCCGCCCCTCCGCGCCAGCCGCTGGCACCGCAGAAGACGTCCCATTCGGCGAGCTCGACCAGGCTGCCGATCACCGGGCGCACACCGGCGTCGGCGAACGCCGCGGCGGTGCCGGCGGTGATTCCGTTGAGCACGTAGACGATCGCGGTCGGAACCACGGCGCGCACCCGGCGGCCCTCGGCGATGGTGGCGACGAAGAAGGTCCTGCAGCCGCATCCGGCCAGCGCTTCCGCCACCGGCTCGAGGCCGCAGCCGTAGGCGTCGGCCTTGACCACCCCGGCACATTCGGCCGGTGCCGCCCGCGAGGCCATCCGTTGCCAGTTGGCCCGGATGGCGGCGAGATCGATGGTGAGAACGCCGCCGGCCTCGGGCTCGGGAGGGCCGGCGTGCAGCGGCGCCGGCCGCACGGCAGAACCGTCCAGGTCCGCCCCGGCGGCGAGCGGCCTCGGTTCAAACGACTTGGGTTCGGGCGACTTTGGTTCGAACGAGTGGGGTTCGCGCGACTGCAGGAGGCCCTTTCAACGGCCGTTCCGGCGATCCGTCGCCGACGGGGCGGACTATCGGAGGCTGCGCGGGCCGGGACACGTGCGGTGTTCCGGCCGGGCGCGCGTCAGGTCCGGTCGGGCAGCTCCGCGTCGGTGGCCAGGTCGGCGAATCGCGTGTAGCTCGCCTCGAACTGCAGCTCGACCGTCCCGGTCGGCCCGTGGCGCTGCTTGCCGATGATGACGTCGGCCTTGCCCATGACCGCCTCCATCTCGGTCTGCCATTTGAAATGCTCTTCGGTGCCCGGGCGCGGCTCGCGGTTCTTGACGTAGTATTCCTCGCGGAACACGAACATCACGACGTCCGCGTCCTGCTCGATCGATCCCGATTCGCGCAGGTCCGAGAGCTGTGGCCGCTTGTCGTCCCGGCTTTCGACCTGGCGGGAGAGCTGCGACAGCGCGATGATCGGAACGTTGAGCTCCTTGGCCAACGCCTTCAGTTTGGTGGTGATTTCGGTGACTTCCTGGACGCGGCCTTCGGACGCCTTGCGGCTCGACCCCTGCAGCAGCTGGATATAGTCGACCACGATCAGGTCGAGGCCGCGTTGGCGCTTGAGCCGGCGCGCGCGGGCGGCCAGCTGCGCGATCGACAGGCCGCCGGTCTCGTCGATGTACAGCGGGACCCGTTCCATCTCGCGCGCGGCGGCGGCGATCCGGTCGAAATCGGCGGGTTCGATTTCGCCGCGCCGAATTTTCGACGACGGAATTTCCGTCTGCTCGGAGATGATGCGGGTCGCGAGCTGTTCGGACGACATTTCCAGCGAGAAGAAGCCGACGATGCCGCCGTTGATGCTTTCGATGCGGCCGTCGGGATGCACCTCGCCCTCCCAGGCCTTGGCGACGTTGTAGGCGATGTTGGTGGCGAGCGCGGTCTTGCCCATGCCGGGGCGGCCGGCCAGGATGATCAGGTCGGAGTGCTGCAGGCCGCCCATCTGGCGATCGAGTTTGCGCAGGCCGGTGGCGATGCCGGACAGCTTGCCGTCGCGCTGGTAGGCCCGGGCCGCCATGTCGACGGCGTTTTTGAGGGCCTCGGTGAACCGCTGGAAGCCGCCGCCGTAGCGGCCGGTTTCGGCGAGGTCGTACAGCCGGCGCTCGGCATCCTCGATCTGATCCTGCGGCGGCAGGTCGACCGGCGCGTCATAGGCGACATTGACCATTTCCTCGCCGATGAGACTGAGCGACCGGCGGATCGCGAGGTCGT
>JAVBUK010000197.1:0-3965 GCA_031555345.1 Xanthobacteraceae bacterium
TGGCGTTGAGCGCCAGCAGGTTGGTCTGCTCGGCGATCGCGGTGATCAGCCTGACCACGTCGCCGATCCGCGCGGCCGCCTGGGACAGCTCGGTGATGCGGGCATCGGTGCGGTGCGCCTGCTCGACGGCGTCGGTGGCGATCCGGCTGCTCTCCCGGACATGGCGGCTGATTTCGTCGACCGACCCGGCCAGCTGGTGGGCCGCGGTGGTGACCGACTGGACGTTGGCGGACGCCTCCTGGGACACCGCGGTGGCGGTGCCGGACAGGTTCTGGGTGGTCTCGGCGGTGCGGGTCAGGGTGGCGGCGGCGGATTCCAGCTTGGCGGAGGCATCCGAGACCGAATCGATGATGTTGCCGGCGGCCGCCTCGAAGTCGGCGGCCAGCTGGTGCATGGTGGCGGTGCGCTGGGCGGCGAGCTTTTCGTCGGCACTGCGGCGCTGGGCCTCCTCGCGCTCGGCATTGGCGCGCCGCTCCTCGGCGACGCGGGCGTCGGTGGAGCGCTGTTCGGCCTCCATCGTCTCCAGGCGCAGCAGGTTCTCCTTGAAGGTCTGGGCGGCGCGGGCGTTGTCGCCGACCTCGTCGCCGCGCCCGGCGTAAGGCACCTCGACCTGCTTGTTGCCGTTGGCCAGTTCGAGCAGCACCGCCCCGATCGCCCGCACCGGCGATGCGATCGACCGGCCGATCAGCCACGACAGCGCGCCGCCGACCAACAGGACGGCAAGCGCCAGAACGGCAATCGACTGTTGGGTCGATGCCAGGCTGTCGGCGAACATCGCTTCGATCCGCTTTTCCTCGGCGATGCCGGCCTCCTTGATCGCCCGGGTGGTCTCGGAAATGGCGTCGGCTTTGCCCAGCATGGTGCGGCTCCAAGGCTTTTCGCCTTCCTGATAGTCGCGTGCCGCCTTGGCAAAAGCATCGGCATATTGGCCGAGGACCGTCATGGTCTCGCCATAGAGCTTGCGGTCGCCGGTGCCTTCGAGGCGGCTCAACCCCGGAAGCCGGCTCCTGAGATCGACCAATGCCTTGTCGGCGATCTGCGCCGGCGGATTCTCGCCGGACGCCGCAAACGCCGCATTCTCGTTTTGGGCCAGCAACTTGCTGGCGTTGATCTGCACCACCAGGATCAGCTTGAGGGCTTCGCTGGCCGCCGCCATGCCGTCGAGATTGTCAGTCCGTGTCGCCCACCGCTCCAGGTATTCGATGTTGCTGCGCAGTTTGGCACCCAACGGATCAAGCACATCCCTGGTCAATCGCAACCTTTCACGGCGCATGGCGATGACTTTTTCCCAGCCGGCGGTGTAGTCGTTGAACCGCTCGTCCAACTGCTTGGCTTTGGCCTGCCAGTCCGGCGTCGCGCTCGCGCGCGTGAATTGTTCGATCAGCGCCTTGGTCCGGGCGCGATGCCCGTTGGTGACGGCGATCACCGACTCCTGCCCCGTCATGGCGTATTCGCGGATGAGACGACGGAACGCGAGGAATTCGAAATCGATGTCGCGCGCCAGTCCGACCATGGTGACACGCTGCTTGAAGGACTCGAAGCCGAGCCCGACGCGGCCGAAAGCGTGATACGACAGCCAGGACGTCGCCGCCGTCGCGGCGAGAACCACCGCGAATCCGATGGCTATCTTGATCGATATCTTGCGATCGGTGAAAAGGCGCGTGAGACCCTGCGTGCCACTGTTCATGAATGTTCGCCTTGGAGGATTGATGCCGGTCGACTACGGCGGCTGTCGATGTCCTCGATCGGATCCAATCGAGCGGTTCTCAAATGGTGCACTGAACCGGCCACTGGCTGAACCGATCTTCGACACATGTCGCGACCGAAGGTGTCTTGATGCCGAAGCCTCCGCGACAACGGCGACGCATAATGGCTCGAAAGCGGTTAACGGCGCGTGAGTGTCACCCCGCGTACGGCGGCAATCAGTCGGTGCCATTGCGCCAAACACGATGGGAGGTAACGAAATGGAGACGCGAGACAAGCGCAAAGCCTATTGCGCCGCATTGGTTCGGACGCCGTTTCACAACGGTGTGACCAGCCGTCTTGGAGATCGGGATTGGCAACAAGTACACGCCTGAGTTTGGGAAGGCGTGATGCGCTTTGCCTGTTGCGCCGGCTGTCACCGACCGATCGCGCATGGATTCGCCCGGTACCGTGACCTCCGCGCACCGCGACTTTCCAACCGACCGATTTCGGTCGACGGCAAATGCCGAGTGACCGAACCGATCCGTTCGACCGGAGGCGGCAGGACGCGCTACAGTCTCGTCACAATTCCGCGTTAACCGGCCCGCTTGAGATCGAGCGAATGATGATTCGAATGACGACACGGTGCGCGAGTGGTGTCCGCTTCTGGCGGTCCGTGGTCGCGCGTGTGCTCGCCATGACCATGATCGTCTCCGCTCTGACAGCCCACACCTGCATGGCCGACCTCGGTGGGCCGTCGGCGGTCGTGGCGACGGAGACCAACACCTCCGACCCTGGAACGAGCCGCGATGCCGCCCCGACTTCGCACGGCCTCATCGTTCACGTCGCCTGCGGCTGCCATCTCGGGACCGCGGCGCCGGGTATCGCGTGCCAGCCCGTCGACGCCTCTACCGACCAGTACTTCGTGACGGCGGACACGTGGGCTCGCCCCAGCCCGGTCGCGCCTCCGTTCAAACCGCCGCGCGCCTGACCGCGACCATCGCCTCCAGCTCCTGAGCCGGTCGCCGCGTGAGCCCTGCCGGGCCGCGCCCACCTGATCGTCACACTCCAACGAGCCGTCGGCAGCATGCCTCGAGGCACGCGCCGCGAGATCCCTTCATGATTCGTCGCCATTATCTCTTGCTTGCCGTCGTGGCGCTCGGCCTGGTGCTGGGCGGCCTGTTTTCCGACCGCGTTTCCCGTGCACGCGTGGCTTCGGTGTTCCCCGGCGACTCACCGGTGGCGGCGAAAGCCTCGACACCCGATTCCAAGGCCGGCGACGACCACGCCGGCCAGCCTCACGACGAGGAACCGGAAGGTGTCGTGCATCTGACGGCCGAACGTATCGCCGCGTCCGGCATCGACACCATGCCGGTCGAGGCCGGCACCATCGCCCGCACGCTTTCGGTTCCGGGAAACGTCGTCCCCGACCAGAATCGCATCGCCCGCGTCGCCGCCAAGGTCGTCGGCACCGTCAGCGAGCTCGCCAAGCAACTCGGCGATCCCGTTGCGAAAGACGAGGTCGTCGCCGTGCTCGACAGCCGCGAGGTTGCCGAAGCCAAAGGCGAATTCCTCGCCGCACGCGCCAACCTCGACCTGCAGAAGACGTTGTTCGATCGAGGGTTGATACTCTACCGGGAGAAGATCACCCCGGAAAACCAGTTCCTCCGGGCCCAGGCCACGCTCACCGAGGCGCAGCTGCGCCACGACCTCGCCCGCCACAAGCTGTCGGCCCTCAGCGTGACCGAGTCCGAGATCGGCGGACTGACGCGCGAGGCCCGGACGCTGCAACGCCATGAGGTCCGCAGCCCGATCGCGGGACGGGTCGTGGAACGGCTCGTCACCCTCGGCGCCTCGGTCGGGGTCGAGGGTCAGGCCAAGGAACTCTACGTCGTCGCCGACCTCTCGTCGGTCTGGATCGATCTTGCGGTGCCCACGGCCGATCTCCCGTCGGTCAGGGAGGGACAGGGCGTGTCGGTCGCCGCCCCGAACGAGGGCGCGCCGTTCGAAGGCAGGATCGTGTTCATCAGCCCGATGCTGAACCAGGAGACCCGATCGGCCCGGGTGGTCGCCTCGCTCGACAATCGCGGCCTCGCCTGGCGACCCGGCTCGTTCGTGACGGCGCAGATCGCGCTCGGGCGCGACGTGGTCGCGCGGGCGATCCCCCGCGCCGCGGTCCAGACCATCGGCGGCGAGCAGGTCGTGTTCGTCCGCACCGCCGAGGGATTCGAGAAGCGCGAGGTGGCCCTGGGAACCGTCGACGACCGCACGGTCGAGGTCGT
>JAVBUK010000156.1:0-4035 GCA_031555345.1 Xanthobacteraceae bacterium
ACGACCGGTTGTCCCAGAAGCCGTCCCATCGGTTCGCCCAGGGCCCGGGCGACCAGATCGACCGAGCCGCCCGGCGGGTAGGGCACCACCAGGGTGATCGGGCGGGCCGGGTAGTCGGCCTGTGCATGCGCGGGCCGGACGAGGGCGGCGCCGGCGCCGAGGAGAAAGAATCTGCGATCGATCATGACGGTTTCCGAAACAATTGTGCGCAACCCCATATCACGGAGATCACCCGGATCGGGAGGTGATCGTTCACCGCGGTCCCGATCAATCCGCTCGATCGCAGGCCGCCGGGTCATGTTCCGCGTTCACCGAGCGGTGAGACGGTCGTGAGCGGTCGTGACGGGCCGCGGCATTGACCTATCCGGGCACCTCGGACGATCATTCCGGACCTGCCGCGCGACGGGCCGCGCGGATCTGCAATCCGGTCCACCCCCCGACAACCGGAGATTCCCGATGAGAATTCTGGCCGCGATCGGTATCCTGGGCATTGTCGCGGCGATAGCCGCGACCGTGGTGACGTTCGGCGGCTTCTACAACGTCGCCGCCACCCAGGCAGACTCCCAGCCGGTCGCCTGGGCGCTGGTTCGCGTGCGTGACGCCTCGATCGAGCGGCGCGCCAGCGGCCTGGTCGCGCCGCTCGATCTCGACGACCCGGCAGTGGTGCGGGCGGGCGCGCGGGCCTTCGCGGCGCGTGGCTGTGCCACCTGCCACGGCGCGCCCGGCGTCGAATGGGCGAAGTTCTCCGAAGCGCTGAACCCCGATCCGCCCGACCTCAAGAAGGTCGGCCAGGGTGATCCGCCCGGCCGGATCTTCTGGGTGGTGAAGAACGGAATCCGGATGACCGCGATGCCGGCATTCGCGGCGATCGGCGCCGACGACGCCGAAATCTGGTCGATCGCCGCCTTCGTCAAAATGCTGCCGAAGGTCACGCAGGAGGACTACAGGGCGTGGACCGCGAACGGCGGGTGATCCCAGGGCGATCGGGTGAAGGGCATTTCGGGTTCTTCCCGACGGCATCCGACCGACGATGGAAAACGCCGATTCCGGACCCTGCCAAGATCCGCTGTTGCCAAAATGGCCTTCACCCGATCGCCCTGCGGGTGATCCCGAGTCGCGGATGCCGGACGACCGGTCCTACACCACGATGGTCAGCCGCTTGGCGGCACGGGTGATGCCGGTATAGAGCCAGCGTTCGCGGCTGTCGGGAAACGCGAAACTCTCGTCGAACAGCACCACGTCGTCCCACTGCGAGCCCTGCGCCTTGTGGACGGTGAGCACGTAGCCGTAGTCGAACTCGTCGTACTTCTTGCGCGCCGGCCACTCGATTTCGTCGATGGTGCCGGAAAAGCATTCCGGCCGCACCGTGACCTTGACGGTTTTGGCGCCGCGCGAACCGAAGTCCTCCTCCGGCAGCAGCCGCATGGTGACCAGCGAGCGCGAGCGGCCGACGCCGCGTTCCTTGACCGTCCACAGGCCGCCGTTGAACAGGCCCTTCTTGCGGTTGTTGCGCAGACACACCAGCTTGTCGCCGGCGAGCGGCAGCGGGTCGGTGAGACCGCGGCGCTCGCGCAGTCGGGCATTGTAGGCGCGCCGGGTCGCGTTGCGGCCGACCAGCACCTGGTCGGCGGCGAGCACGCGGGCGGGATCGAGGGCGGCGCGGCGCACCACCTCGGTGTCGCCCCAGCGCCCGGGCGCCAGCCGCCGGCCCTCGCGCACCAGCATCGAGAGATGCACGATCGGGTCGTCGGCGGCCTGGCGATGCACCTCGGTCAGCATGGCGTCCGGCGGCTGTTCGGTGAAGAAGCCGCCGCCGGCGACCGGCGGAAGCTGCGCCGGGTCGCCCAACACCAGCACCGGCACGCCGTACGACAACAGGTCGCGCCCGAGTTCGGCGTCGACCATCGAGCACTCGTCGATCACGATCAGCGCGGCCTTGGACGCCGGCGCGTCGTCCCACAGTTCGAAGCTCGGCAGTTCCTCGCCGGAATCGCGCGCGCGGTAGATCATGCTGTGGATGGTCGAGGCGCCGCCGCAGCCCTTGCCGCGCATCACCAGCGCCGCCTTGCCGGTGAAGGCGCCGAACTTCACCTCGCCGTCGACCCCCTCGGCGAGATGGCGGGCCAACGTGGTCTTGCCGGTGCCCGCATAGCCGAACAGGCGGAACACCTGCGGCGTGCCGCGCGTGCCGGGGCCGGCATCGAGCCAGGCGGCGACGGCCGACAGCGCTTCGTTCTGGTGCGGGGTGAAGACGAGCATGGCGGCAGACTACACGAGGGGGCTGGGTGTCGGAAGCCGTGGGTGATCGCGCCGCGATATCGGGATGGGAATCGGTCGTCCGTCAACTACCGGCATGCCGTCTCGAACCCGCGCGGCGGCAAGCCGGCGCGCCGTTCCTTGCCCCTGCCGATCCGCCGTCAACCGGCCTCGATCTCCTCGCGCAGGATCTCGAGCGCCAGCCATCGGTCTTCTGCCGCGGCGAGCTCGGCCTGGGCGGCGGACATCGCGGCGGTGGCGTCATCGAACGCGGTGCGGTCGCGCGCGTAGAGGCCGGGGTCGTCGAGGCGCGCGTGCAGGACGGCGATCTTGTCCTGCAGGGCCGCGATTGCGGCGGGCAGCGTTTCGAGTGCGTGCTTTTCGTTGAAACTCAGCCGCCGCTTGCCTTGCCGCGGTTCGCGCGGCGCGGGCTTGTCCCGGGTGGCGGCGGCGGGCGCGGCCTTCGCCGGGGCCTCGCGCGCCAGATCGGCGCCGCGTTGTGCCAGCATGTCGGAATAGCCGCCGGCGTACTCGGTCCAACGGCCCTGGCCTTCCGGGGCGATGACGCCGGCGACCACGCGGTCGAGGAAGTCGCGGTCATGGCTGATCACCAGCACGGTGCCGTCGTAGTCGCCGAGCATCTCCTCGAGCACGTCGAGGGTTTCGAGGTCGAGGTCGTTGGTGGGCTCGTCGAGCACCAGCAGGTTGGCGGGCTTGGCCAGCGCGCACGCCAGCATCAGCCGGCCGCGCTCGCCGCCCGACAGCACGCCGAGCGGGGTGCGGGCCTGCTCGGGGGTGAACAGAAAGTCCTTCATGTAGCCGACCACGTGCTTGGGCTTGCCGCCGACCGTCACGGTGTCGCCGCGCCCGCCGGTCAGCGTCTCGGCGACCGTCGCGGCGGGGTCGAGGCTGTCGCGCCGCTGGTCCAGCGTCGCCATGACCAGATTGGCGCCGAGCCGCACGGTGCCGCCGTCGGGGGCAAGCGCGCCGGTCAACAGGCTGATCAGCGTGGTCTTGCCGGCGCCGTTGGGACCGATGATGCCGATGCGGTCGTGGCGCCGGATGCGGGTCGAAAGGTCCGCCACGATGGGCCGGCCGTCGTAGCTCTTGGCGATGCGGTCGGCCTCGATCACCAGCGCGCCCGACCGGTCGGCCGCGGTCGCCGCCAGCGTCGCCTTGCCGGCGCTCGCCCGATAGTCGCGTCGCGCCTGACGCAGGGCGTGCAGATCGGCGAGCCGGCGCATGTTGCGCTTGCGCCGCGCGGTGACGCCGTAGCGCAGCCAGTGCTCCTCGGCGACGATCTTGCGGTCGAGCTTGTGCTGGTCGCGCTCCTCTTCGGCCAGCACTTCGTCGCGCCAGGCTTCGAAGGCGGAAAAGCCGCGCTCGATGCGTCGGGTCTCGCCGCGGTCGAGCCACACCGTGCTGCGCGACAGGTTCTCCAGGAAGCGCCGATCGTGGCTGATCATCACCAGGGCGCCGCGGCTCTGGTCGAGTTCGCGCTCGAGCCACTCGATGGTGGGCAGGTCGAGATGGTTGGTCGGCTCGTCGAGCAGCAGGATGTCGGGCGACGGCGCCAGCACGCGGGCGATGGCGGCGCGTCGGGCCTCGCCGCCGGACAGCGCGCGCGGGTCCTCCGCGCCGGTGAGCCCGAACCGTTCGAGCAGATAGCGGGCCTGGTGCGGATCGTCGCCCGGTCCGAGACCGGCTTCGACATAGGCGAGGGTGGTGGCGAAGCCGTCGAGTTCCGGCTCCTGGGGCAGGTAGCGCACCGTCGCGCCC
>JAVBUK010000521.1:0-3885 GCA_031555345.1 Xanthobacteraceae bacterium
CGCTTCCGCAGCCGACCGAGGCGGTCGTAATGAATCCAGGCAGGTCGTTTGGTGAAAGCGAGTGCTTCGCTCACAATGCACGGAGTGGTGGCAGTGCTGCAAAACGAGCCCGAAATCTGCTGACCGAACAGAGACCGGCGCCGCCGATCCGTGCCGGACGGTTCGGCGACGCCGGGCCCGGTTCACCTCGTCAGGGCGGCGAGGTTGAAGGTCGCGTCGGCGGCCTGGTCGAAGCCGGGCGACTTGCCGGCGTCGAGCAGCTTTCGGGCGGCGATGTGGTCGGGGGCGCGGTTGATCGAATCGACCGCCAGCAGCGTCTCGCCTTTGAAGTAGAACACCGAGAATTTTCGCTCCGCGACCGTTCCGCGCACAATGGTGCGGTCGTGGCCGGCGGCCAGGCCCGCCATCTGCAGTCGCACGTCGTACTGGTCGGACCAGAACCAGGGCGCGGCGGTGAACGGCCGCTCCTTGCCGAGCAGCGCCGCGGCCGCCGACTTCGCCTGTTCGATCGCGTTCTGCACCGATTCGAGCCGGATCAGTGTGCCGTCCGGCAGCCGGCGGGCGGTGCAGTCGCCGGCCGCGACGATCAGCGGGTCGCTGGTGCGCGCGCAGGCGTCGACCACGATGCCGCGATCGCACGCCAGCCCGCAGGCCGCCGCGAGTTCGGTGTTGGGGAGGATGCCGATGCCGACCACCACCAGGTCGGCTTCATGCGTCGCTCCGTCCGCGGTCGTGATCCCGCGCACGCGGTCGCCGGCAACCTGAAACCCCGCGACCTGGGCGCCGAGCCGGAGGTCGACAGCGTGCGCCTTGTGCAGGTCGAAAAAGAATTCGGAAATCAGCGGCGTCGAGGTGCGCGCCAGCAGCCGGTCGAGCGCTTCGAGCAGCACCACCGCCTTGCCGGCTTTGCGGGCGGCCGCCGCGATCTCCAGGCCGATGAACCCGCCGCCCACCACCGCGACGCGCCGGGCCTGGGCGATGCCGGCGGCGACCTGCCGCGAATCGTCGATCGACCGCAGCGTCAGCACGTTGGCGCAATCCGCCCCGGCGATCGGCAGCGTGCGCGGCCGCGAGCCGGTGGTGAGCGCCAGGCCCCGATAGGGAAGACGGCGGCCATCGGCGAGCGCGACCGTGCGGGCGGAACGGTCGATCGACGCGACCGCCGTGCCGGTGATCAGCGCGATGTGCTTGGTCGCCAGCGCCTCCGGTCCGCGCAGCACCAGCCGGTCCTCGGTCATTTCCCCGATCAGAAAGGCCTTCGACAGCGGCGGTCGCTGGTAGGGCAGGTGCGTCTCCTCGCCGATCAGCGTCAGGTCCCCGTCATAGCCTTCGGCGCGCAGGGATTCGGCGAGCTGCAGGCCCGCCTGGCCGGCGCCCACGATGATGATCGGCGCACGCATGGTGTCGACTCCTCGATGCAGGTCGCCGGCATGGCGGTGCCGGAAACGGTTTCCTGAAACCTAGAGATCCCTTCGGTACCCGTGCAAGCAGGAAGTCGTCCATGAGACGATCGGCGGCGACGGCTGCGGGGCCGTTCGCAGTGTCGGCCATGGGTGAGGCCGGTCCAAATTTCTCCGGATTTGTACGTAGGGAGGCCCTGGTACTCACCGCACCCGATGGTATCATCGCTGAATCGGGGGTTGGCCCGGCAAGGGGAGCACGCGTCGATGCGGTCTTCGGTGGCCGTCCGGGAACAGCGCCGTGTGTTGTGCGTCTTTCCGGCCTACACGCCGTCGTTTGGAACGTTTTCGCACGCCTACCCCTTGATGGGCGATGTGCGCGCCTTCATGCCGCCGCAAGGCCTGCTGGTGATCGCCGCGTATCTGCCGGCGTCGTGGCCGGTGCGGGTCGTCGACGAGAACATCGCGCCGGCCACCGAGGCCGATTTCGCCTGGGCCGACATGGTGCTGGTCAGCGGCATGCACATCCAGCGGCCGCAGATCCGCGACATCGCCGCACGGGCGCGCGCCGCCGGCAAGGTCACGGTGCTGGGGGGCCCCTCGGTGTCGGGGGCGCCCGAGCTCTATCCGGAGTTCGACTACCTCCATGTCGGCGAGATCGGCGACGCCACCGACGAACTCGTTCGCCGCCTCGATCGCAGTGTCGCGCTGCCGCCCGCGCAGGTCCGGGTCGAGACGGTCGAACGGCTGGCGCTCGACCGTTTCCCGATTCCCGCCTACGATCTGGTGCCGCTCTCCCGCGATCTGATCAACAGCCTGCAGTTCTCCAGCGGCTGTCCGTATCGCTGCGAGTTCTGCGACATCCCCAACCTGTATGGGCGCCAGCCGCGGCTGAAGACGCCGGAGCAGCTCACCGCCGAGCTCGATGCCATGCTGGCGCAACCCGGACACCCGGCGGTGGTCTATTTCGTCGACGACAATTTCATCGGCAACAAGAAGGCGACGCGCGACATGCTGGTGCATCTCGTGCGCTGGCAGGAGGCGCGGGCCTATCCGCTCAACTTCGCCTGCGAAGCGACGCTCAACCTCGCCAAGCAGACCGAGATTCTCGAACTGATGAAGCAGGCCGGCGTCGTGTTGGTGTTCGTCGGCATCGAGACGCCGGAGGCCGACGCCCTCAGGGGCATGCGCAAGGACCAGAACCTGATGGTGCCGATGCTGGAGTCGATCGCGACCCTGAACGGCTACGGCCTCGAGGTGACCGCCGGCATGATCATCGGGCTCGACTCCGACAGCGACGCGACCGAGGGACGGGTGAAAGCCTTCATCGACCAGTCGCAGATTCCGGTCCTCACCCTCAACCTGCTCCAGGCCCTGCCGAAGACGCCGCTGTGGGACCGGCTCGCCCGCGCCGGACGGATCGTCGACGATCCGCGGTTCGAGTCGAACGTGCGGTTCCTGCGTCCGCACGACGAGGTGGTGGAATCGTGGCGTCGCTGCATCGCCCATGCGTACGCGCCGCAGCGCCTGTACGGGCGCTTTCGCCATCAGGTCGACGCGACCTATCCGAACCGCCTCGCCGTGACGCCGCGGGGCAAGCTCACGCTGCCCAACCTCAAGCGCGGCGCGACGCTGGCGTACAATGTGGCGACCCGGGTGGGCTGGCGCGCCGACTACCGCGCGGCGTTCTGGAGTGCCGCCGGCCCGGCGCTTCGGCGCGGCCAGGTCGACGCCGCGCTCGGCATGGGTTTCGTCGGTCATCACCTGATCCAGTTCTCGCGCGAGGCGCTGCAGGGCCGGCAGAACGCCTCGTTCTATTCGGCCCGGGCCGCGGCCTCTGATCTGGTCGCCGCCGTTCCGTAGGCCGGGTGTCGGAGGGCGCGCCGGCTTCCTCCGGCACCGTCATGCGAACGTCATCCGGCACGTTCGGGGCTTGGTGCCGAACCGAAGAGTTGCTACAGATTGTCGCAGATCCGCCGATCTCGCGTGCCGCTGTCCGCCTTGCGCGGGCGGTTCCGCGCCGACGGGACTGGCGGGCTTGACCCAACGCGACCCCCGATGCTCCAGGCCTGACAGGCTCGAAAGGAGGTCAAACATGCTACGCCTCGGTAGTTCGATTGTTGCGGCGCTGGTGGTGCTCGCCGTGAGCGGCGGTTCGCCGGCAGGCGCCTGGGAACCCAAGGGGCAGGGCGAATGCATCGCGCCGTCCAACCCGGGCGGCGGGTGGGACATGATGTGCCGCACACTCTCGGCCACGATGCAGAAGACCGGCCTGTTCAAGGACAGCATCTACGTCACCAACATGCCCGGCGGCAGCGGCGCGGTGGCGCTCGCCAACGTCGTCACCAAGCGCAAGGGCGACACCAACCTGATCGTGGCGGCGTCCCCGTCGATCACCTTCACGATCGCGATGAAGCGCACGCCCTACACCTATCGCGACGTCATCCCGATCGGCCAGGTCGGCGCCGAGCTGAGCGGCTTCTTC
>JAVBUK010000046.1:0-3079 GCA_031555345.1 Xanthobacteraceae bacterium
TGGTTCCGATCGTCAAACAGGCCGCCGCCGCCCTGCACCGGATCGTCGCGGCAGAGAAAATCGCGCCGGACGAAACCAGGCCAGGTGAAGGCAGGGTGGCATGGAAGTACGGCGTGACGCGGCGTTGCTCCCGCCGGCCAACGGCCGTTCCGCATCGCGGTCGCGAACCGGCGAAACCCTTCACCGCGGCCCGTTTCACCTCGGCCGGCTGCCCTCCACCGTGGTCGGCTGCGTACGTCGGTATTTATGCACCAGTCACTCGATGGCGCGGCAAGGTCAGCCGCGGCCGCCCAGCCGCAGTCCGGGTGCCGGGCGCTCCTGGAGCACTTCGCGGCGGAAGCGGAACAGGGCGGCCGGCCGCCCGCCGGTCGCCGTCGACGTCTCGCCGGTCGGCTCGACCAGCGCGGCGGTCTCGACCAGGCGGCGGAAGTTCGGCTTGTGCAGGTGCCGGCCGGAAATCGCCTCGACCGTGAGCTGAAGCTCGGTGAGGGTGAACTCGCTGGCCATCAGTTCGAAGATCACCGGCCGGTATTTCAGCTTGGCGCGCAGGCGGGCGATCGCGGTCGCCAGGATGCGCCGATGATCGAGCCGCATCGGCTCGCCGAGCACCGGCAGCGCCGCGCGGGCGCGGGCCGCCTCGCGACCGTCGCGCAACGCCTCGACCACCAGGCCGGCTTCGTAGAGCAGCTCGTAGCGGTCGAGCGCCTTTTCCTCGTCCCACGGACTGCCGCCGCCGCCGAAACACAGCCGCAGCCGCTCGCGCCGCGACAGCGGGCGCGCCGCTTCATGGGGCGGCGGTGCCGCGTCCGACCAGGCATCGAGCAGGGGAATGATGGCGTCGTCGAGAACCTGCGGCCGCCCGTTGCGCCAGTCCTCCCAGGGGAAGAAGCGGTACCAGGGCTTGAAGCCCGCGCCGACGGCCCGCAGCGCCGGCGCGGTGTCGGGCATCCGGGTCAGCGCCAGATAGCCGATCGACACCACGTGGGCGTCGTCGGGCGAGGCGGCGTGCCGGCCGCGGTCGCCGAAGGTGTAGAGCTGCTCGACATAACCGACCGCGAGCCCGGTCTGCGCTTTCACCCAGGTGCGCAGCCCGATTTCGAACGTGCGATGCTCGAGCGGGTCGAACGGGCCGGACGGCAATCCGGTCAGGGCATCCTCGCCGCTGTCGCCGGCAACCAGCAGCGTCGGCTCGTCGCCCTCGACCGCGACGATCGCCGCGGTCAGGCCGATTTCGATCCGCCCGCTGCTTCCTCCGCCTCTCATCGGACGTGGATCATCGAGGGTGGCTCCGATGGAGACGGTCACAGCGCCGCCAGCTTGGCGAAGCGTTCCAGGAAGCGCTGTTCCGCGGCCTCGGCCGGCCATGGCGAGGTGTAGTCGTCTTCGACGGCGATTGGCAAGTCGGGCGGATTGCCGAACAACCGCCCCGCCTCCTCGATCGAAAACCCCGCGAGCCGCGTCGCCTCCAGGAACGCCGCCCCGCGATCCGCCGTCTTGACCAGCCGGATCACCTCGGCCGGCAGATCCGGCGGCAGGCCGAAACGCCGATGAATGGCCGCCAGCAGGCGCTGCTCGACCGACTTGTAGGCGTCGCCGATCACCGCCTTGAACGGCGTGATCATGTCGCCGATCACGTATTCGGGTGCATCATGCAGCAGCAGGGCGAGACCCAGCCGGCGGTCGACATGACCGACCCCGCGGCGGGCGATCTCCTCGACCAGCAGCGAGTGCTGCGCGACCGAGAATGTGTGCGGACCCGAGGTCTGTCCGTTCCAGCGCGCCACGCGGGCGATGCCGTGGGCGATGTCCTCGATCTCGACGTCGAGCGGCTAGGGGTCGAGCAGGTCGAGGCGGCGGCCCGACAACATGCGCTGCCAGGCCCGCGCCGGCGCGCCATTCGATCCGGGCGCCGCCGGTTTTTTCGCCACCACCATCATGCGGTCCCCGGGCGGTGGACCCCCGGGTGATGCGCCGTCGAGCGGTCAAGGGTCATCGCCGGCCGGGTCCCAAGGCCGCGCAGGCCGCGTGGCGGTGGCATTTGACGAGGTGGTCGTTCACCATCCCGACCGCCTGCATGAAGGCATACACGATCGTCGGCCCGCAGAACCTGAATCCGCGGCGCCCGAGTTCCTTCGACATCGCGCGCGAGATCGCGGTCTCGGCCGGGACCTCGGAGACGGCGCGAAACCGGTTGACCTTCGGACGCCCGTCGACGAAATCCCACAGCAGCCGGGAGAAGCCGGGGACGCTTTCCACCACCTCGAGCCAGGCGCGCGCCGACAGGATCGCGCCCTCGATCTTGGCGCGGTTGCGCACGATACCGGCATCCTGCATCAGCTTCTCCACGCGGCCCGGGGTATAGCGGGCGATCTTGTGCGGGTCGAAGGCGTCGAAAGCGCGGCGAAAATTCTCACGCTTGCGCAAGATGGTGATCCACGCCAGCCCGGCCTGGAAGCCGTCGAGCACCAGCTTTTCGTAGAGCGCGCGGTCGTCCCATTCGGGCACACCCCATTCCTGGTCGTGGTACCCGATGTAGAGCGGATCGTCCTTGGGCCAGGGACAGCGGACCAGCCCGTCGGCGGATGTGCTCATCAGGAGACCTCTGGTTCGGCGACGGCTGGTCCGGCGGCCGTTTTCTCGCCCGGCCATTCGAACCGGGCCCAGTCGGGTTTGACCGGTCGCAACGTCGCGCGGCCCGAGACCAGAGGGAGGCCCGCGGCGCATGCGTCCGCGACGCGGTCGAGCCGCAGCATGGCGAGGGCGCGGTTGCCGGCCGACGACCCGAAGGTGCCGACGGTCTTCTGGTCTGCCGTCACGGGAGTGCCGGGATCGGGCGGCGGACCGTCGCAGGCGACGGGGATCACCCGGGTGCGTGCGGTGCCGCGGTGCTGCATGCGTGAAACGACCTCCTGGCCGACATAGCACCCCTTGGCGAAATCGATTCCGCCGAGCTGGTCCATGTCGGTCTCGTGCGGGAACGCATCACCATAGATGAAGTCGAGGCCGCCGCGCGGCCCGCCGAGCGCGATGCGGTGCGCCTCGGAGACCGAGGCCTCGACGAATTCAGCGCCGCGGTCGG
>JAVBUK010000193.1:0-3742 GCA_031555345.1 Xanthobacteraceae bacterium
AGTGACCGCGACCGACCTCGTGCTCACCGTCACCCAGATGCTGCGCAAGCGGGGCGTGGTCGGCAAGTTCGTCGAGTTCTTCGGCCCCGGCCTCGATGAGCTGTCGATCGCCGACCGAGCCACCATCGGCAACATGGCGCCGGAATACGGCGCCACCTGCGGGTTCTTCCCGGTCGACAACGACGCTCTCAAATACCTCACCGCAACGGCGCGCAAGCCGGAGCGAATCAAGCTGGTCGCCGCCTACGCCAAGGCCCAGGGTCTGTTCCGCACCAGGAACACCTCCGACCCGGTGTTCACCGAGGTGCTCAAGCTCGACCTGCGCTCGGTGGAGCCGTCGATGGCCGGGCCCAAGCGGCCGCAGGATCGCGTGCCGCTCAAGGGCGTGAAGGACGGCTTCGCGGCCGCGCTCGACCAGGAGTTCGGCAAGGCCGCCGAGGCGGCCAAGCGCGTTCCGGTCGAAGGACGAGAGCACGACCTCGGCCACGGCGACGTGGTGATCGCCGCGATCACTTCCTGCACCAACACGTCGAACCCGAGCGTGATGATCGGTGCCGGTCTGCTCGCCCGCAAGGCGGTGGCGGCGGGGCTCGGGGTCAAGCCGTGGGTGAAGACCTCGCTCGCGCCCGGCTCGCAGGTGGTCGCCGAGTATTTCGCCAAGTCGGGCTTGCAGAAGGATCTGGATGCGCTCGGCTTCAACCTGGTCGGCTTCGGCTGCACCACCTGCATCGGCAATTCCGGGCCGCTGCCGGAGGAGATTTCGGAGACCATCAACCGGCACGATCTGGTCGCTGCCGCCGTCCTGTCCGGCAACCGAAACTTCGAGGGGCGCGTGAACCAGGACGTGCGCGCCAACTATCTGGCGTCGCCGCCGCTGGTGGTCGCCTACGCCATCGCGGGGTCGATGAACTTCGACTTCGCCAAGACGCCACTCGGGGTCGACAAGAAGGGCAAGAAGGTCTTCCTCAAGGATATCTGGCCGACCTCGAAAGAGATCGCGTCGGTGAGCCGCAAGACCATCACCAAGCAGGTGTTCGCCAAGAAATACGGCAACGTGTTCAAGGGCGACGCCCAGTGGAGCAAGATCGCCGTCACCGGCGGCCTCACCTACGGGTGGGACGACCGGTCGACCTACGTGCAGAATCCGCCCTACTTCGCCGGCATGGAAAAGCAGACCCGGCCGATCGAGGACATCGTCGACGCGCGCATTCTCGGCCTGTTCCTCGATTCGATCACCACCGACCACATATCGCCGGCGGGGTCGATCAAGGAGGCGAGCCCGGCAGGCGAGTATCTGCGCGACCATCAGGTGCGGCCCAAGGACTTCAACCAATACGGCACGCGACGCGGCAATCACGAGGTGATGATGCGTGGCACCTTTGCCAACATCCGCATCAAGAACCAGATGGTGCCGGGCGTCGAAGGTGGCGTGACATTGCACTATCCCGATCGGCAGCAGATGACGATCTACGATGCGGCAATGAAATACCGCAACGAAAACGTGCCGCTGGTGGTCTTCGCCGGGCGTGAATACGGCACCGGTTCTTCGCGCGACTGGGCGGCCAAGGGCACCGTCCTGCTCGGCGTGCGAGCGGTGATCAGCCAATCGTTCGAGCGCATCCACCGTTCCAACCTGATCGGCATGGGCGTCGTGCCGCTGTGCTTCGAGGAAGGGACGTCGTGGCAGTCGCTCGGATTGAAGGGCGACGAGAAAGTCACGATCCGCGGCCTGCACCGCGACCTCAAGCCGCGCCAGCGCCTGACGGCGGAGATCGTCGGCGCCGACGGTGCGGTTCGACAGGTCCCGCTGCTGTGTCGCGTGGATACGCTGGACGAGCTCGAATACTTCAAGAACGGCGGCATTCTGCAGTACGTGCTGCGCCACCTCGCCGCTTGAGCCGCCGGCGAACCTCGATCGTCGACCACCGCCGGGCCGAGGCCCGGCGGTTGCGTTGTCGGCACCCGCGAACCGGCATCGTGCGCGCGCCCCCGAACACGAAAAAGCGAATTTCCTCACCTTGAAGTGAGTGGCAGGTGAAGGCGCGTCTCAATTAAGAAAAATCAGGACTTCACAGGCATCTTCTCCACGGTTGCTGCCGTCCCATTTCGCGGGTAGCGCATCAGGTCATTTCCTTGCCATCCGCCGACCGGGAAGCCGACGCTCGGGGGTATCTGGAGCCAGTAATGTCTCGTCGCAGCATCGTACGCCTGGGCACGCTGATCGCGGCCTTTGCTGTCGCACTCCCGTTGGCGGTCGAGGCGGAACCGCGCGCCGTGGTCGAACTGTTCACCAGCCAGGGCTGTTCATCCTGCCCGGAGGCCGATCGGCTTCTGGCCGAGTTGAGCAAGGACCCGAAAGTGGTCGCCCTCACCCTGCCGATCAATTACTGGGACTATCTCGGCTGGAAGGACACGCTGGCGGACATGCGAAACACCTCGCGCCAGAAAGCTTATTCGCGGATCCGCGGCGATCGCGCCGTCTACACACCGCAACTGGTGGTCAACGGCGTGGCGCACGCACCGGGCAATGATCGCACCGCCGTCGAACAGGCGGTGCAGCAAAGCCGCGATCAGACAGACGTCCTGTCGCTGCCGATCAAGCTGTCGATCGACAAAGGCCTGGTGACGGTCGAGGCGCCGGCGGCGCCGACCGACACGAACACCGCCGAGGTCTGGCTCTGCCCGCTCACCCGCACCGTCAAAGTGTCGATCGGCCGCGGCGAGAACAGCGGCAAGACCGTCACCTACACCAACGTGGTGCGCAACTGGGTCAAGCTGGGAAGCTGGGTCGGCGCAGAATCGCGTTGGCGCGTCCCGATCAAGGAGCTCGGCGCGACCGATGCGGATGCGCTCGCCGTCCTGGTGCAGAGCGGCACCCCCGAACAGCCCGGTCCGATGGTCGGCGCGGCGCTGGCCGCCATCCACTAGTGTCCCGGTTCCGACGTTCGGTTCGGTCGTGTCCCGCCGAGTGGTGTAGCTCGGCAGAGCGAAGCCGCCCGCCCGCGCGCCCTCAAGTAGCGCCGTAGCGGGAGAGCGGCGTGGTGGTCACCGGCGGTTCGCCGGTAGGATCGGGTTGCTGACTCCAACCTGACCGAGCCCCCCCGATGACCGACGAGATGATCAACCTTCGCGCGCTTGTGGAGAAGGCCCCCGACGCCGACCTGTTGCGCGCGATGATCGGCTTTGCCGCCCAGCGGCTGATGGAGCTGGAGGTCGGCGGCCTGACCGGCTACGGCGACAAGAGCCCCGAGCGCTTGGCTCGGCGCAACGGCTATCGCGATCGGACCTGGGAGACCCGGGTCGGCAGCGGCCGACCCGGAACCGAGCGGAAGTTGAACGTTCCACGGAAGGAAGAGGTCGGCCGGCGCAGGCCCCGGGGGGCTGGGGGGCTGAAGAATCCGGGACTCGCGCCGTACCGAACCCGTCAGGGAGTTATGCCGGCGCACATAGTCCCGGGCAGGGCGGAAGTGAGGCATCTTTGTGAGTAGTTTAACGAGGGTGTGATTGCCGAAATTGAAACGTCGAGCGCACAACACTCCCGCTCGGGCTCATTCGCGACGCACTCCGGTACAGCGTCCATCCGCAACCCACGAAGTGACCACAGATCGGAGGCACCCGAGGCGCTCCATGTCCCCTGGTCCGTGCTCCCTGGCGTGAACCGGCCGCCGCGCACAGCGCTTGCCGCAGCGGCGGTTCGGCGCACTCATGTGCAAGCATGACAGAAAGAGATGTGTGAACTTCG
>JAVBUK010000425.1:0-2905 GCA_031555345.1 Xanthobacteraceae bacterium
TGATCCAGCCGATGGGAGATCGGTTGGCCGATGTTGGTGGTCACCGGCAGGACCGCGAGTCGACGGCGCAGATCCGCGACGATCTCCGCTTTCGGGCGGCCGCCGGGCTTCAGGCTCACCTCGAGGTCGGATGAATGGACCCCCTCGGCATGTTCGTCCAGTTCCGCCCGTCCGGTGCGCCGGCCGACGGCGGCCACTTCCGGAATCGCCAGAATCAGCCGCTCGGCGATCAGCCCGACCCGATGGGATTCCGCCAGCGAGATCCCGGGGTTGAGCTGGACGTTGATGGTGAACGTGCCCTCGTTGAAGGGCGGCAGGAAGGCGCGCGGCAGGGATGCGGCGCCGATCGCGGCGCCGACGACGGCAAGCCCGATCGCCGCCAGCACGGTCCGGCTGTTCCGAAACGCCCAGCCCAGCAGCGCGGCGTTCCACGTCTTGAGAGCCCGGACCAGCTTGCTGTCCTCGTGCGACAGGCTCCCGAGCCCGGGCAGCATGTAATAGCACATCACCGGCGTGAGGGTGATGGAGACCACGAGGCTGGCCAGGATGGAAATGATGTAGGCTTGGCCGAGCGGCGCAAACAGCCGCCCTTCGATGCCCGACAGGGCGAACAGCGGCACGAACACCAGGACGACGATCATGGTCGCGTAGACGATCCCCGATCGGACCTCCTGCGAGGCCGTGACGATCACCTCGGTGATCGGCCGCGGGCTGGCGGCCGCCGCGTTTTCGCGAAGACGCCTGAAGATGTTTTCGACGTCGACCACGGCGTCGTCGACCAGTTCGCCGACCGCGATCGCCAGGCCACCCAGTGTCATGGTGTTGATGGAAAGGCCGAACAGATGAAACACCGCGGCGGTGGTCAGAATCGATACCGGAATCGCCGTCAGCGAAATGGCCGTGGTGCGCCAGTTCAGCAGGAACGCGAACAGCACGACCGCGACCACCAGTGCGGCCTCGAACAGAACCCGTTCGACGTTGCGGATCGACGTCTCGATGAAGTTCGCCTGCCGGAACAGGATCCGGTCCGCCGTGATGCCGTCGGGCAGCGTCGTGGTGGTGTCCGCGAGCGCCTGCTCGACCTCGCGCGTCAAACGCACCGTGTCGACGTGCGGCTGCTTTTCGACCGACACGATCACCGCGGAGGCGCCCATGTAGCCGGAATCGCCACGTTTGACCTTCGGTGCGAATTCGATCGCCGCCACCTGCCACAGATGAACCGGGCCGCCGCCCGTCCGCGCCACCACCACGTTGCGCAGGTCCTCGAGACTGGTCGTGCGCCCGATGTTGCGGATCAGATACTCGCGCGAATTCTGGTCGGTGAACCCGCCACCGGCGTTCACGCCGAATTGCGTCAGGGCCGTTGCGATCTGCGCGTAGGTGACGCCGAGGGCGCGCAACGCCGGGGGATTCGGCGACACCCGATACTGGCGGACTTCGCCGCCCATCGCGATCACCTGCGCCACGCCGGGGATCGCCAGCAGGCGCGGCCTGACGACGAAGTCGACCGTCTCGCGCAGGTCCATCGGAGTGGCGCGCGGAGACGTCACCGCGACCAGGAGAATCTGCCCCATGATCGAACTGATCGGCCCCATCTGGGGCGTCACGTTCGGCGGCAACTGGTCGCGAACCAGCGCCAGCCGCTCGGCGATCTGCTGGCGGTTGCGGTAGATGTCGGAGCCCCAATCGAACTCGACATAGACGATCGAAAGCCCCACGCCGGACACCGAGCGGACGCGCGTGACGCCGGCCACGCCGTTCATCCGCGTTTCGATCGGGTAGGTGACGAGCTGTTCGACCTCGGGCGGCGCCAGGCCCTCGGCCTCCGTCATGATCGTGACGGTCGGCTTGTTGAGGTCGGGGAACACGTCCACCGGCAGGCGCGACAGGGTGAACAGCCCGTAGGCGACCAGCGCGGCCGCGGCGGCGAGAACGAACAGCCGGTGGCGCAGCGACCGGGTGACCAGAAAGCTGAACATCGCGGCTACCGGATATGGGCGAGCAGTTCGGCGCCCTGGACGACCACCCGCCGGCCGGGGGACAATCCGTGGGCTATCAGGACACGCCGCCCGTCCAGCGGCACGACCCGGACCGGGCGCGGCTCGAACCGCTCCGCCGCCACCTGCTCGTAGACCGCCTCCTGTCCCGACGCGGTCCGCACGACGGCGGTGCGCGGCACCGCAAGGCCCGTCTGCTCGTCCGGTGTCTCGGCGAACACGGTGACGAACTGGCCCGCCCGCACGCCCGAAGCGTCCCCCTCGATCGCCAGGTGAATGGGAATCGATTGATTGCGGTCGGCGAAACCCGCACCGCGGAACGCCAGCCGAAGCTCATTGCCGCCGACCCGCGCGGTCGCCCCCCGCAGCGGCGGCAAGGCCTCGTAGCTGAGCGCCTCGATCCAAAGCCGGGTCGGATCGATGATCTGGAAAACCACCGCATTGGTCTGGGCGACCTGCCCGGCGACCGGATTGCCGTCGGCGATGATCCCGTCGACCGGGGCGACCAGCGGTTCGGGTTCGCGTCTCACCTTTTCCAGCGCGGCGCGCCGGTCCGCGAGGCCCTGCAGCTCGATTCTGGTGTCTTCCAGCTGGGTCCGGGCGATCGTGCCGCCGGAAGCCAGCGTTTCGTCCCGTGCGAGGCGGCGTTCCACGATCGATATCTGCTGATCGAGTTCGCCCTGACGCTGGCGCATGTCCGAAACGTCGATCGCCTGAAGCGGTGGCGTCACATAGGCGAGAATGTCGCCCTTTTTCACCGGCGTACCGAGGCGCGGGAAACCACGGTCGGGCGGTGACAGGCGCCCGCCGACCACCGCCTGCACGAACCCGCTGGCGTTCGGGTCGGGAATGACCCGCCCCGGGAGTTCCACGGCGCGGCGAAAAGTCGACGGATCGGCCAGGGTCGT
>JAVBUK010000045.1:0-5793 GCA_031555345.1 Xanthobacteraceae bacterium
CTTGTCGCCGACCGCGGCCAGGATGACGTTGAACTCGGTCTTTTCCTCTTCCTGGGCCGCCGCGGCGGCGCCGGGCGCGGCGGCGACGGCGACCGCGGCCGCGGCGGAGACGCCCCACTTCTCTTCCAGCATCGTGGCGAGGTCGGCCGCCTCGAGCACGGGCAGGGTCGACAGTTCGTCGACGATTTTCTGCAGATCAGCCATTTGGTCTTCGTTCCTTCGGGTTCGAACCATGATTCTAGAGATCGCGCCGCCTCACTCAGGCGTCGGTCTTGCTGGCATAGGCCTGGACCACGCGGGCGACCTTGGCGGCCGGCGCGTTGATGACCTGCGCGATCTTGGTCGCCGGCGCCTGGATCAGGCCGACGAGCTTGGCACGCAGTTCATCCAGCGACGGCAGCGTGGCGAGCGCCTTGACGCCGTCGGGGTTCAGGGCGGTCGTTCCCATCACTCCGCCGAGAATGACGAACTTGTCGTTCGCCTTGGCGAAGTCGCTGGCGACCTTGGGCGCGGCCACCGGGTCGGTGGAAAAGGCGAGAACCGTCGGCCCCTTGAGAAGGGGGGCGACTGCCGCCGCGTCCGTGCCTTCAAGAGCGATCTTGGCGAGACGGTTTTTCGCCACCTTCACCGAGGCGCCGACCTGCTTCATCTGCCTGCGCAGATTCTGCATCTGGGCGACGGTGAGGCCTGCGTAGTGAGCCACCACGACGGTATTTGAGGCCTTGAAAACCCCATTGAGCGTCGCGACGAGCTCCTTCTTGGCCGCTCGGTCCACTGCTTGCTCTCTCCGGTTGGCGGCCCGCCTCGCGAGAGGGTGAAGGCCGCCGGTTGCGACTTGCCGTCCAACGCAGCCGTCGCAGACGGTGCGGGCAGGACGACGCTTCAGAGGCCCTGCCCCCCGACACCGAAAGACCGGCGCCGGGTCGTCGAGGTTCGAACCGTGACGGGGTCACCCCCGAAATCGATCTTCACCCGTCTGTGCAGGCTTGGCGTTTAAGCCCTTGCCGAAGCGAGGGCGCCTGCAGTCTCGGACAGGACTGGCCGGCCGGATCGCTCCGGACGGCCGCGCGGCGCTACGGATCCAACGGTGACGGATCCCTCTTCCTTCCAGATGAACCCACCGGGATATCCAAAAGGAATGTGGTCCTTCCCGCCGTCTTTTCCGCAGGACGCGCAAAGGCGCGCCGACATTGATGGGTCGGCACGCCCGGGCCTGTTACTTAACGCCTTGCAAAGCCCTTGCCAAGTCCCTTTGGTCCGGCCGTAAGCAGAAAACGTCGACTTCGGCTCCTACGCGGACCAGGCCCCCTGCGAAAGCGCGGGCCGAAGGCGCGCTGCCCCCGGCCCTCGGCCGCGTTCCGGCCCGACCCCGATGTCCCGACCCTGGCATCCCCGAACGGCAACGGCCGGCGCACCGCGCCGGCCGTTCGATTCGCCAACACCCGTTGGGCGTCAATGCCCGACCGGGGTCGCCACCACCACCGTCGACGGCTCGACCTTCACGCCCGGGCCCATGGTGGAGGAGATCGCCACCCGGTTGATGTACTGGCCCTTGGCGCCGGTCGGCTTGGCCTTCTGCACCGCGTCGACCAGGGCGCGGATGTTTTCCGACAGCTTTTCCGCCGAGAACGACGCCTTGCCCACCCCGGCGTGAACGATGCCGGCCTTTTCCACCCGGAACTCGACCGAGCCGCCCTTGGCGCCCTGGATCGCCGCGGTGACGTCCATCGTCACCGTGCCGACCTTGGGGTTGGGCATCATGCCGCGCGGACCGAGCACCTTGCCGAGGCGGCCGACCAGCGGCATCAGGTCGGGCGTGGCGATGCAGCGGTCGAAATCGATCGTCCCGCCGGTAACGATTTCCACCAGGTCCTCGGCGCCGACCACGTCGGCCCCGGCCGCCCTGGCCTCGTCGGCCTTGGCGCCGCGCGCGAACACCGCCACCCGCATGGTGCGGCCCGACCCGTTCGGCAGGTTGCAGACGCCGCGCACCATCTGGTCGGCATGGCGGGGATCGACGCCGAGATTCATCGCGACCTCGATCGTCTCGTCGAACTTGGCATTGGCCCGCTGCTTGACCAGCTTCACCGCCTCGTCGAGCGGATAGAGTTTGAACCGGTCGATGCCCTCGCGCGACTTGATCGTACGTTTTCCGTGCTTCGCCATCGGCCTACCCCTTCACCTCGATGCCCATGGAGCGGGCGGAGCCTTCGATCATGCGCATCGCCGCTTCGATCGTGTGGCAGTTCAGATCCTTCATCTTCTGCTCGGCAATCTCGCGCACCTGGGCCTGCGTCACCGCGCCGGCCTTGTCGCGGCCGGGCGCCTTGGCGGCGGACTCGATCTTGGCCGCCTTCTTGAGGAAGTGGGAGACCGGCGGGGTCTTCATCTCGAAGGTGAAGGAGCGGTCGGCATAGATGGTGATGACGACCGGGATCGGCGCACCCTTCTCCAGCTTCTGCGACTGGGCGTTGAACGACTTGCAGAACTCCATGATGTTGAGGCCGCGCTGACCGAGCGCGGGGCCGATCGGCGGCGACGGGTTTGCCGAACCCGCCGGCACCTGCAGTTTCAGGTATCCGGTGATTTTCTTCGCCATTGTGGTCTCCTGTGCCGGCTGACGCCGGTGGCCGGCTTGCGCCGGTGCCGGCTTGCGCCGACGGTTCAGGGTTCGTGGTTCGGATGTCGAACGGCTTGGCCGGCCGCCTCACCTGCCACGGGTTCCGGCGGATTTCGGCGCCACCAGCGCCGCGATCCGCCGTCAGTCGCGCCCCACGGACACCGTCCGCAGAACGCAAAACCTCATTGCTTCTCCACCTGAGCGAACTCGAGCTCGACCGGGGTCGCCCGGCCGAAGATCGAGACCGCGACTTTCAGCCGCGAGCGCGCGTCGTCGACCTCCTCGACGATGCCGTTGAACGACGCGAACGGACCGTCCGACACCCGCACCTGCTCGCCGACCTCGAACGACATCGACGGCTTGGGGCGGTCGATCCCCTCCTGTACCTGCTGCAGCAGCCGGGTCGCCTCGACTTCCGAAATCGGCATCGGCTTGTTGTCGGCGCCGAGGAAGCCGGTCACCTTGGGGGTGTTCTTGATCAGGTGGTAGATTTCGTCGGTCAGCTCGCACTTCACCAGCACGTAGCCGGGAAAGAACTTGCGTTCGGCGTCGACCTTGCGGCCGCGCCGGACCTCGACGACCTTCTCCTTCGGCACCAGGATTTCCTCGAACAGCTGATCGAGGTGCCGCTGCTTCGATTGCTCGCGGATCGAGTCCGCCACCTTGTTCTCGAAATTCGAGTAGGCGTGGACAATGTACCAGCGCTTGCTCATGGCCGACTTTCAGCTCCCCCGTCAGCTGCCGATGCCGAGCACGAGCGTGACGGCATAGCGGATCACCTGGTCGGCGAACAGGAAGAACAGCGCCGCCATGGCCGACATGACGAACACCATCCCGGTGGTGACCAAGGTCTCGCGCCGGGTCGGCCACGTGACCTTGTTGGTCTCCTGGCGCACTTCCTGGAAAAACTTGACCGGACTGACCTTCGCCATGACCTCGCCTTCACTCCATCCACCTGCCGGACGATGCACGCCCGCAGGCCATGGACCGGAAACAATTTTCTCGCCGCGGCCGGAGGCCCGGGGCCGGCCGACTCCCGCGAACAACGTCCGCCTGGCAGGTGTCGAGGCCCACAAAACACGGGGCCTAACAAGAGGTTGCCAAAAGCGGGGCGCAGCCCGACCCCCACCTGAGTCGGGACAAAACCACCCGATCGCCCCACTTAATAGGTGCGTTTTTCCGCCCGTACAAGCCCCACCGCACCGCGGCTAAACCGGTCGCGGCGAAGATCTGATCCAGCTTCCCGCATCTGTCAACCGCAGCGCCGCGGATCACCGCAACATTGTGGCGCATAATCTGGCCGTTACGCCAAGAAGCGGCATCCGCAAGGCCGCGCCTTCGGGAACCTGGCCCGACAACGACCTCCGATACCCAACGACCGCCCCCGGACACGGCGTCGACCCTGCCGCCGGTCCGGTGGTCATCCCGGTGCGGTTCGAGGCCGATCCCGGAACGGTCCGGCCGGATTTCCGGCCGCAAAACGCCGCACCGGCTCCGCAGCTCACGACCGCGGGTGGCCGATCGGACCAAGGCTCCCCCGGAACCCTCTCCGGGGGAGCCGCCATCGGCTGACGGTCAGACCTTGACCGTGGCGTCGTCGAGGGCCGCGAGCGTCGCGTCGTCGACCGACGCCGTGACCAGCTTGGCGATGACCAGGTCGCCGGCGACGTTGAGGGTGGTGCGGCACATGTCCAGGAACCGGTCGACGCCGAGGATCAACCCGATGCCTTCGGCGGGGACGCCGATCTGCACCATCACCACCACCACCAGCGGCAGCGCGCCGCCGGGCACCCCCGCGGTGCCGATCCCGGCCAGCATCGACATCAGCACCACCAGAACCTGCTGGCCGAGCGTCAGATCGATGCCGAACACCTGGGCCAGGAAGATGACGGTGACGCCCTCGTACAACCCCGACCCGTTCTGGTTGGCTGACGCGCCGATCGTCAGGACGAACCGCGCGACCTTCGGTGGGATCTTGAGCACCTTGACGGCGCATTCCAGGGCCACCGGCAGCGTGGCGTTGGATGACGCGGTCGAGAAGGCGTAGAGATAGACTTCGTGGCACTTCTTGTAGAACGCCAACGGCGAGGTTCGTCCGACGATCGCCAGAACCAGGCTGTAGACCACGAAGAACTGGAACAGCAGGCCGAGGACGACGGTGGCCGCATACAAGGCGACGTTGCCGAGAAATCCCCCACCCATCCGATAGGCGGTGTTGAAGACGATGCCGAAGATGGCGTAGGGGGCGATCTTCATCGCCAGCTCGATGATCTTCATGCACGCCTGGAAGACGGCTTCGAGCACCTGCTTGATCGGGTGATCGTCGCTCTTGACGACGACGCTCAACGCCCAGCCGAAGAACAGCGCGAACCCCATCACCGCGATGATTTCGCCGGAGAACGCCCGGGCCGCCGAATCGATCGGATTCTGCGGCAGCAGATCGACGAAGTACTGGTACCAGACCTTGCTCTGGGTCACCTCGGCGTTGCGCTGGATCGTCAGAATACTGGCATTGGAGGCCAGCGCGGCCCGATCGAACGCCAGCCCGGCGCCGGGACGGATGAGGTTGGTGGCGACCACGGCGACGATCACCGAGGTGCCGCTGAGCAGCAGGGTATAAAGGAAGGATCGTCCGGCCACTTTGCCGAGACCGGCGCCGCGGCCCAGTTCCATCGTGCCGAGCATCAGGGCCGACATGATCAACGGGACCACGACCATGAAGATCAGGCGCAGGAAGACGGCGCCGACGAACGACAGGATCTGGCTGACCCGCGTCATCAACGCGAAGTCCTTTTCGGGCAGCCAATAGTAGCCGACCAGCCCCAGTACGACGCCCAACACGAATCCGAGCAACAGCTTGTTGTGCTGCCTCATCGCCAGTGCCCCCTTTTGCTGCCTGCGGCCCAGGAGACCGTCACAGGGGAGACCGTCACAGGAAGGCCGGCGGTCGATCGTAGGCCGCAGTGTCCCAGTGAGCCGAACTTATCCCTCGGCCACGGGCCGGAAAAGCGGAACGGCCGTACGTTGTTTTCCCGAGGAACGAACCGGGCCGGCGTCCGGGCCGGGCGACGCGTGCCCGCTGAGGAGCTGACCGCAGATCCGCGCCTCGAAGGATGAGGCTCGGGCGATGCGGCAACCGACCCGCCGCGCCGGTGCAAACCGGTGGTTTGAGC
>JAVBUK010000041.1:0-8449 GCA_031555345.1 Xanthobacteraceae bacterium
GAAAGCGTCGAGGACCGGGCCAAGTCGCTCAGCGCCTTCGTGATCGCCCACGTGATCGAGGCCAGGCAGCACCCGAACGCCGACCGGCTGCGCGTATGCCTGGTCGACACCGGCGACGGCAAGCCGATCCAGGTGGTGTGCGGAGCACCCAATGCCAGAACCGGCATGAAAGGCGTGTTCTCGCCCCCCGGCACCTACATCCCGGGCAAAGGCATCACCCTGTCGGTCGGCTCCATCCGGGGGCTCGAAAGCCACGGCATGCTGTGCTCGGGCGCCGAGATTCTGATCTCGGACGACCGCGACGGCATCATCGAACTCGCCGACGATGCCCCGGTCGGCGCCTCCTACGCCAAATGGGCGAAGCTCGACGATGCGGTGATCGACATCAACCTCACGCCCAACCGCCCCGACTGCACCGGCATCAACGGCATCGCCCGCGACCTCGCGGCCGCCGATTTCGGCAAGCTGATCACGCCGACGCCCAAGCCGGTGAAGGGCGCGTTCCCCTGCCCGGTCGACGTCAAGCTCGACTTCGGCGCCACGCCTTCGCTCTGTCCGGCATTCGGGCTGCGGCTGGTGCGCGGCGTCAAGAACGGCCCGTCGCCGGAGTGGCTGCAGCGCCGGCTGATCGCCATCGGGCTGCGCCCGATCAACGCGCTGGTCGACATCACCAACTACATGACGTACGACCGCGGCCGCCCGTTGCACGTGTTCGACGCCGCCAAGGTGAGGGGCCATCTCACCATCCGCCGCGCCCGCGACGGCGAGACGTTCCTGGCCCTGGACGGCAAGAGCTACGCGCTCGACGACTCCATGTGCGTGATCGCCGACGAGGCGGGCGTCGAGTCGCTCGCCGGCGTGATGGGCGGCGAGGCGACCGGCTGCTCGGAAAGCACCACCGACGTGCTGATCGAGTCGGCCTTGTGGAACGCCACCAACGTGGCCCAGACCGGCCGCAAGCTCGGCATCAACAGCGACGCCCGCTATCGTTTCGAGCGGGGCGTCGATCCCCAGTTCATGGTGCCGGGACTCGAACTCGCCACCCGCATGGTGCTCGATCTGGTCGGCGGAGAACCGTCGGACATCGTGGTCGCCGGCGAGGTGCCGACCCACGACGTGCTGATCGATTTCCCGGTGAGCGAGCTCAAGCGTCTTGCCGGCATCGAGGTTCCGTTCCTCGAGATCAAGCGCGTGCTCAACCATCTGGGCTTCCACGTCGCCGGCACCGGCAAGGACCTCAAGGTCGCGCCGCCGTCGTGGCGCCCCGACGTCGGCGGCAAGTCCGACCTGGTCGAGGAAGTCGTGCGCATCATCGGCCTCGACCGCGTCCCGTCGGCGCCGGCCCGGCGCGACAGCGTCACCCACAAGGCCGGGGTGACCACGATCCAGAACCGCACCCGCACGGCCAAGCGGGCGCTCGCCGCGCGCGGGCTGGTCGAGGCCGTGACCTGGTCGTTCATTTCGAAACCGCACGCCGAACTGTTCGGCGGCGGACAACCCGAGCTGGCGCTCGCCAACCCGATTGCGGCGGACTTGTCCGACATGCGTCCGAGCCTGGTGCCGGGTCTGGTCGCCAGCGCCCAGAAGAACGCCGACCGCGGCTTTGCCGACGTGGCGCTGTTCGAGGTCGGACAGGTGTTCCGCGGCGACCGACCGCAGGACCAGTTCGTCGCCGCCGCAGGCGTGCGGCGGGCACGTGCCGGCAGTGCCGGTCTCGGCCGCCATTGGTCGGGTGGAGCGAATGCCGACGCGTTCGACGCCAAGGCCGACGCCACCGCGGTGCTGACCGCGGCGGGCGCTTCGGCACAGGCGCTGCAGGTCGTCCCCGGCGGGCCGTCGTGGTTGCACCCGGGACGTTCAGGCACCATCCAGATCGGACCGAACGTGCTCGGCTGTTTCGGCGAGCTGCACCCGAGGACGCTCGACCTGCTCGATGCCGAAGGACCGCTGGTCGCCTTCGAGGTGATCCTCGACCGTATCCCCGAGCCCAAGGCGAAGGCGACGCGGGCGAAGCCGATGCTCGACTTGCCCGCCTTCCAGCCGGTGGTGCGCGATTTCGCCTTCGTGGTCGACCGGACCGTCAAGGCCGCCGAAGTGGTGCGTGCCGCGCAGTCGGCCGACCGCAAGCTGATCGCCGGCATTGCGGTGTTCGACCTCTACGAAGGCCAGGGGATCGACGCCGGCAAGAAGTCGGTCGCCATCGCGGTCACCCTGCAGCCGCGCGACAAGACCCTGACGGACGAGGAAATCGAAGCCGTGGCGGCGAAGATCGTCGGCGAGGTGAAAAAACGCACCGGCGGCGTGCTGCGGGGTTGAGGGCACGCCGTCAGCCGCCGTCCGCTTACCGGCACGTGGTCACGACCGCGCGTCGAACCAGCAGCACTATTGCGCTTCCCGTAGCAATCGACGTCCCACCGGCCTGGTAGGCGATGTCGTCGACTTCCGGCGCGTCCTTGTGATCACTCGCGCCGGCCTCGTCGCGGGCGCGATGCCGGCTGCCGCACCGCCGGTCGCAGCAAGTCGAGCGCCCCCTCGGCGGCGCGCTCGCCCGATTCCCAGGCCCCTCCGACCGTCCCCCACAGTGTTTCGTGCGCGGCCTCGCCGGCGAAGAACAGGCGGTCGCGAACCGGTTCCATCAACACCCGGCGCAGCGATTGGGCCCCGGGCGGCGCCGCCGAAAAGGCGCCGAGCGCCAGCGGCGCGTCGTTCCAGCGCGTCGCATGCGTGCGCCGGATCGACTTGGTGATCTCGCCACCGTAGAGACCGGCGAGCCACTCGCGCGCAAACTCCGTCATCGCGACCTCGCCCTGGGCGGACAGATCGCGGCCGAAACCACCCGCCACCTCGATCAGGCAGAGGTTGGTGCCGGACACGTTGGCGAGCAGAGCGGCGGTGCGGGCGCCGTCCGTTTTCTCGTACACCAAGTCGTCGTGCTGCAGCCCGAACGGATTGCCGTCGAGTTCGATCGCGATATGGTCGTAACTGCCGAGCGTCAACTTGGCGGCGGCCTCGAACTGCCGCCGCGGCTCCGGATCGAACCGGATCCGGCCCGATGCCAGCAGGTTGGTGGAAACCGTCACGATCACGGCAGCGGCGACGATCGTTCCACGGGGGGTGACGACTGCCCTGCGGCCGCCGCTGCGCGATTCGATCCGCGTCACCGGCGTCGACAGCTCGACCGGCAACCCCTCGGCCAGCCTGAGCACGAGGGTGCCGAGGCCCTGGCGGCAGAAGGCACCGACGTCGCGCTCGGCCGAACGCACGAAATCGAGCGCCGACACCTCCCGCAGGTCCTTGCCGCAGCCGAACGGTCCGAGAACGAATTCGACCGTCGGGCGCCAATCCCCGAGATCCTTCGGCAGCGCCTGCGCGCCGGACGGGTCCACTTTGCCGCGGGCCGCCTCGTCGATCGCCCGATAGGCGCGCACCAGCGCGACGAGAAAGTTCTCGAGTTCCCCCTCACGGCCATTGCGCCGGCCGATCCGCAGTTTCTGCCCGGGCGGCGCCGGGTAGACGTCGAGCCCGGCCTGCGCCGCGAGCTTGGCGACGGGATTGATGTCCGGCATGTGGAGCCAGTGGGCGCCGCAATCGTAGGGCACGCCGAAGATCGTGTTGTCGGTGAGACAACGCCCGCCGATGCGATCGCTCGCTTCGACGATGACAAAACGGCGGTTGGCGGCGGCCAGCTTGCGCGCCGCCGCAATCCCGGCGGCTCCGGCGCCGACGATGACGACGTCGAGTTCGCCGGACGGCAGCGGCGCGGACCAGGTCGGCGTTGCCGCGAGGGCGGCGGACGCGGTGAGAAAGGTGCGACGGGTCAAGGAAGTCATCATCGAGCGAAACTACCGTGCGACGGTCTCTGGCTCAGTGCTCGTTCCCACGCGTTCGAGGCCTCGGGTCTCGACCGTGCGTGCCGAGCACGCACGGGTTTTCGATCGCACAATTGCGACGTGTCCCCGCCTCGCCGCACGCATGGCGGGTGGAATACACAGTCAAACCTTGGGTACTGTGCCCGAACGAACGCCGCAACGCAATTCTTCGGCGGCGCGACATCGTCGTCATCGCCAGTCCCGGTTCCGACGTTCGGTCCGCTTGCAGCCCACGCCGGACGAACGTCGGACACCGGCGACGCCAAGACGCCAGTGCGGTTTTTGATTTGGCGTTGCGATGAAGAATTGGCCGCAAGAGCGATCGGAACGTCAAATCCACCACCCGAACGTAACCCGCCGGCTTGTCTCCGGCACGCCGCCCGTCTACCCAGGAGCGACCCAGCAGCCGACAATCGGGATCCGGACCATGCTCGATGCCGCCATCAAGGCACTGACACAGCTGTTTTCCAGGCCGTTCCGCACGGTGCTCCTCAAATCCGCCGGGCTGGCGGTCGCATTGCTGGCGCTGCTGATGATCGCACTGTACTGGTTTTCCGCTTGGCTCGCCGCGTTCGGCGGAGCCTGGGCGGAAGGTGCGATCGGATCGTTTGTGCACGGACCGCTGATCGTGCTCGGCTGGGTGCTGGCGTTCGCGCTCGGCTTCGGATTGTTCGCTGGCGCGATCTTCCTGATGCCGGCGGTGTCGTCTTTCACCGCGAGCTTCTTCGTCGACGAGATTTCGGCGCGGGTCGAGCGCGAACACTATCCGGCCGATCCGCCCGGCGTCGCGCTGTCGTTGCCGCACGCGATGGTCGAAGGCCTGAAAGCGGCGGCGCTCGGCATCGTGGTGTATTTGTGCGCGGCACCGTTTCTGCTGTTTGCCGGATTCGGCGCCGTGATCTTCTTCCTCGCCATCGCCTACGTGCTGGGCCGGCAGTATTTCGAGCTGGTGGCGATGCGCTTCCTTCCGGCGACCCAGGCCAAGGCGCTTCGCCGCATCCACCGCACCCGCGCTTTCGTCGGCGGCCTGTTCATCGCGGCCTTCGTGTCGATCCCGATCCTCAACTTGGCCACCCCGCTGTTCGGCACCGCCCTCATGGTGCATGTGTACAAGCGACTGGCGGGAGCGGTGCCGCACGGCGGACGATAAGTCGCGGGCCAACGCCCCGGTTGCCCAGGACCGCGATCGATTTCCCATGCGTCATGCGATTGATCCCTGCGCGATCGACGGAGCGCGGATCACACGGTCTTTTCCAGCCAGCGGCACAGGTCGTTGATCAGACACGCCTCACACGACGGCCGGCGCGCCACGCAGACGTAGCGGCCGTGCAGGATGAGCCAATGGTGGGCGTGGCGCTTGAAGGCGGCGGCCACCACGCGTTCGAGCTCGATTTCGACCTCGAGCGGCGTCTTGCCGGGCGCCAATCCGGTGCGGTTGCCGACCCGGAAGATGTGGGTGTCGACCGCAATGGTCGGCTGGCCGAACGCAATGTTGAGAACCACGTTGGCGGTCTTGCGCCCCACCCCGGGCAACGCCTCCAGGGCTTCGCGCGACGGTGGAACCACGCCACCGTGTTCGGCGATCAGCCGCTGCGACAGCGCGACCACGTTCTTGGCCTTGGTGCGGTACAGCCCGATGGTTTTGATCAGTTCGCGCACCCGCTCTTCGCCCAGGGCCACCATCTTTTCGGGCGTATCGGCAGCGGCGAACAAAGCCGGCGTCGCCTTGTTGACTCCGGCGTCGGTGGCCTGAGCGGACAGCACGACTGCGACCAGAAGGGTGTACGGATTGACATAGTCGAGCTCTCCGCGCGGTTCCGGGTTGGCCTTTTGGAACCGCCGGAATGCCTCGGTGACCTCCGTGACCGACCACGGCCGAGGCGCGGCCTTGGTCCGCACCGGCGGGCGGCCGGCGACCTTTTCCGGCTTGGCTCGCGGCTTTGTGCTCGAACGGTCGGCCTTGCGGGTGGGGCGGGGAGTCGATTTGACAGCCATGCCGCCCGTATAGTGACAACCGATGATGGATCGCAATGCCCCCGACTGCGAACCGCCGATTTTTTCGGCGGTTCTCACCCCCTACCGCTCGATCGGCGCTCAGGCTTTGTGGATTCTGATGGCGGCCGTCAACGTTCCGGTGGTGGCTGTCGGGATCGTTTTCCTGGCGCATGGCGCGTGGCCGGTCAGCGGATTCTGCGGCCTGGAGATGTTGCTGCTCTATCTGGCGTTCCGCGCCAATCGTCGCGCCGCACGCGCCTGCGAAGAGGTGACGGTGACCTCCTCGTCGCTGACCGTCCGCAAGACCAACCCGGCTGGCGAAGTGTCCGAATGGTCTGCCAACCCGGCCTGGGTCCGCCTCGACCGTGAAGTGCATCAGGAGTTCGGGGTGCTGCGGCTGGCGCTGGTCACCCGCGGCCACGCGCTCCCGATCGCCAGCTTTCTGGGACCGGACGAAAAGGCCAGCTTCGCCCACGCCCTCGCCACCGCGATCGACCGGGCCAAACGGGGGCCGACCTGCAGCGTCCGCTGAGACGCCATTCGCTTGGACCATCCTCCCCGGAAGACGGCCGCGCCGGCAGTGGGCGGGCTGAAATGCGACCCGGAAATCGGGTGGAGACGCCGTCACCTGGGCGCTAGTCCTGATACGTATCGAACAGGGATCACCGCCATGCTATCCCCCGACCGTATGTCAGACACCGACCCGTTGGTGCGCGCTGCCGATGACTACGCCGTCGTGCGCCGCGCCATTGCCCATATCCGCGGCCATTGGCGCGACCAGCCCGGCGTTGACATCATTGCCGAAGCCGCGGGCGTCTCGCCCGACGAATTGCACCAGCTGTTCCGACGCTGGTGTGGACTTACCCCAAAAGCGTTCCTGCAGGCCCTCACCCTCGATCATGCTCGCGGACTGCTGCGTGATTCGGTCAGCATCCTCGACGCCTCCTATGAGGTGGGCCTGTCCGGACCGGGCCGGCTGCACGACCTGTTCGTCACCCATGAGGCGATGTCGCCCGGTGAGTGGAAATCGGGCGGCGAAGGCGTGACCTTGCGATATGGGTTCCATGCGTGCCCATTCGGCATGGCCCTGGTGATCGCGACCGAACGCGGGCTCGCCGGACTGGCCTTCGCCGACCCGGGCGAGGAGCCGAAGGCATTCGACGACATGCGCGGACGCTGGCCCAAGGCGGCATTCGTGGAGGACAAGGTCTCGACCGCTCCGCTAGGAAGCCGCGTCTTCGACCCGACGCTGTGGCGGCCGGACCGGCCGCTGCGCGTGGTCATGATCGGGACGGATTTCGAGGTGCGGGTGTGGGAAAACCTGCTGAAAATCCCGATGGGCCGGGCATCGACCTATTCGGACCTCGCCCGACGACTCGGGCGCCCGAAAGCCGCACGCGCGGTCGGCGCGGCGGTCGGCAAGAACCCGATCAGCTTCGTGGTTCCCTGCCATCGTGTCATCGGCAAAAGCGGAGACCTGACCGGCTATCACTGGGGCCTGACCCGCAAGCGGGCGATTCTGGGCTGGGAGGCGGGGCAGGTCGGCGCGGCGTTGACGCCGCCGGGCTGACCGCCCAAATACCCCTTGGCCCCTGCCGTTGCACAACACTGGCGCGAGGCGGGGGTTGTGTGGACAGGCGCCTGCCCTGAAGATCGCGCCCGTGATGGCAAAGTCACGGTTTTCGCCTCGCCGGATGGGCTCCAGAACCAAGGGATTTCCTTCGAATGCAGACGCGTCGCCCGGTGATGCTGGTGGTGTTGGACGGCTGGGGCTGGCGGGACGATCCGGCCGACAACGCCGTTCGGCAGGCCCGGACGCCCACCTTTGATGCCCTGTTGGCGTCGTACCCACACGCGCTGTTGCACACCTCCGGCAAAGACGTCGGACTGCCGCAAGGGCAGATGGGCAACTCGGAGGTCGGCCACCTCAACATCGGGGCGGGCCGCGTGGTGATGCAGGAGCTGCCGCGCATCAGCGCGGCGGTGGACGACGGCACGATCGGCCGGGCACCGGCGCTGCGCGGACTGATCGACCGCCTGCGGGTGAGCCGCGGCACCTGCCATCTGATGGGGCTCGTATCGGACGGCGGGGTGCATTCGCATCAGGATCACGCGGTCGCGCTGGCCAGGGTCCTGGCCGACGCCGGCATCCCGACCGTCGTGCACGTCCTGACCGATGGTCGCGATACGCCGCCCCGCGCGGCCGGCGCGCTGGTCGCACAATTCGTTGCCGCGCTGCCCGCCGACGTCACGGTTGCGACCGTGGTCGGGCGCTATTACGCCATGGATCGCGACAAGCGCTGGGATCGCGTCGCCAAGGCCTACGCGGCCGTCGCCCAGGCGGAGGGGCCGCGATTCGCCGACACCGCCGCGGCGATCGACCACGCCTATGCGGCCGATATCGGCGACGAATTCATCGTACCGGCGGTGATCGGCGACTATCCCGGAATGCGCGACAGCGACGGCATCCTGTGCTTCAACTTCCGCGCCGATCGCGTGCGCGAAATCCTCACCGCGCTGCTCGACCCGGAATTTTCCGGCTTTGCGCGGCCCCGCCGCATCGCCTTCGCGGCCGCCGCCGGCAT
>JAVBUK010000532.1:0-3243 GCA_031555345.1 Xanthobacteraceae bacterium
GAGCAAATCAGTTGCCCAAAGTCGTCGCCGGTGTCAGGTTCCGAGACGGAATCGAGGTCAGCCACCTCACCGAAAACCACGCCGCCTGATCGCCCCGTCACCCAAAATTCCGCATAGCTCCGGCAGCATCGATCTGGTCGACAGGATCCTCACCGAGTTCCGCTCCGGCCAGCGCGACGTGGCCGAGTTCTGGATTCAGCCCAGGGACAAGTTCGTCCACATCCGCTTCTTCGCCCGTTCGCGACGACCAGAAGCGCTGCCTGGGGGCGCTCGAGGTGGTCCAGGACATCGCCCCGTTGCGCAGGCTCGAAGGCAGCCGCCGCCTCCTGGACGAAGATCCCGCCTGTGTCACCAGCGCGACCAGTCGCGACGGCATCTCGCCCGGATGAACGCGAACCGCCCCGGGGCCTTGCGGTTCGACGTACCCGCGAGGCGCCGGGATCGGGTTCATCCCGTCATTGCTGCGCGACCACGTCCAGGACGATCAGCGGCTCGGTACCGGTGTTCTTCAATGCATGCGACTCGCCCTTGCGGGCGATGGTGATGTCGCCGGCTGCGACCGCGCTGTCCTTACCGGCCGAGTCGGTGAACACGCCCTTGCCGGAGACGATGACATAGACGTCCTCGTTCGCCTCGTGCTTGTGCGGACCGATCGAAGCGCCCGGCTGCAGCGTCAGCCAACCGACTTCCTTGATGGCTTCGTCCTTCTTGGCGTCGTTGCGGGTGAAGGAGAACTTGCCGTAGGTGGTGCCGACCCCGCCGGCGAGCTTGTCGCGGTCCCAGGTCTTGAGGGTGCTCTTGGGGAAAACCTGTTCGGCATTCGCCACCGATGCCAACCCGACGAACCCGGCGATCATGCCGGCAATCAATGCTTTGTTCATGAGGATCTCCGTTCCGCAATTTTGTCTGGCCGCGGCCGTTGGCCGGCCGTGGGCCAATATACCGCAGGGCCGTCGGTCTGGTCATGCGCGACCTGCAAGCCGCGCCCGGGTTCGACGGTCGAGCCACGCCGCCATCGCCGGGGTCGCTCTCCTGGAGTTTGAATTCCCGGGGGTGGATGTCCGATCGAGGCCGGTTGCCTTTTGCGGCATCCCACGCTTTCATGCCAAAGCCGGTCCGTTGCTCGGTTCGGCCGGATTTGCGCGAGCCCGATCACCAACGCGATCGCGGCGCCGCCGTTGTCTGCCGATCACCATCGAGCGGGTGGCGCCGCAGGATATGCGATGGATCCAGAACGGATTCTATCGATTTGGTGGACTTGATGGTGGACTTGGGGAACGTTCGCCGCTGGCGATGGCGGCGGGATGAGGTCGTCCTGATGTCGTCGTTTGTCGCGGTGCGCAGACCGTTGCGGTACGGGCAGGTCGAACCGGCGGTCGCTCCGGTGAAGCCGCGGGATGCCGCCACGATGATCATTTGGCGTTCGGGTTCGCTCGGCATCGAGGTGCTGATGGGGCGACGGTCGCGGCGCACCGCCTTCGTGCCGGGGTATTTCGTTTTTCCGGGCGGGCGTCTGGATCCGGCCGACCGCACGGTTGGCGTCGCCAGCCCGCTGAATCCGGCGGCGGTGGCGCGCATGGCGACCCGCAACGGCCCGGCGATTGCCGAGGCGCTGGCGGTCGCGGCCGTTCGCGAGACGTTCGAGGAAACCGGCCTGATGCTGGCGGCAAAAGGCGACGTCGGCGGGGCTGGCGAGGGATGGCAGTCCTGGCGGGCGCGCGGGCTCGCGCCGGCACTGTATCGTCTCGGCTATTTCGGCCGGTCGATCACCCCGACGGCCAGCCCGATCCGGTTTCACGCCCGCTTTTTCGTCGTCGCTGCGGACGCGCTGGAAGGGACGCTGGCGGGATCGGGCGAGCTGACCGATCTCGCCTTCTATCCGGTGTCGGAGGTTCTGGCCCACCTGCCGTTGGTGGACGTGACGGAATACATGCTTCGCCGCATTGTCGACACCCCGGCGGTACTGCATGAATCAAGTCAAAGAACGCCGTTTTTCGCCTATCGCGGTCAGCGGGCGGTCGTCTGTTACGAGTAGCCGGTGTTCGGCCGCGTGATGGCGTGTGTCGGCCGCTGTCGACGTGTTCGCCGTCGGACACCGGTCGGCGCGTCGGTAGCGCAGCGTCGCCGGGTCGAATGGCGGGGCAACATCAACCCGGCAGAGGTCGTGGTGACGAAACCGCCCTGGGCGCTCCGGGCCATGCACGACGTCGCCACTCGGCGCGACCCGGCCAGCCACGTCCGAGGCGGCGCCCTCTGCAAACGCGGTCACAACCACGCCTGCGTTTCCGTCGCCGATCGCCCCATCGCCTGCGCCATCGCGGCGGCCGGGCATCCCGATGAACCAGCTTGCCGGCGTGGTTTTGGATTTTACGCTGCGATGGAGCGCGCGCCGCAAGCGCGATCGGAACGTCAAATTCACCATACCGGAGGGTGGGTTGCCTTCATTCGACCGGTGATGGTCGGCGAGGAAAATTTATCGCAAGCGTGGATGTCGTGAATGGAGAAAAGGAAGGGCCAAAGCAGGTTGGAGGGGGAGCGTCCTGCTTCGGCCCTTTGCATCAGTCCGCTTCCAAGCTTTCTGACGTGCGGCAAGCATACGCCGCGCGGCTTACATGAAGCTTACGCCGGCCGATGATCGTGCTCGTGGTGTCGGGCGAGATGTCGCGGGGCAACGGCCGAGAGTTACACGGTAAGGCATTACGCTGGGTCGGGAGCAGTGCTGCGGGTCCCGTCACCGTGGCCGTTGGTGTTGTCGAGGTCGTCGTCGTGGCTGAGGTCGACGTGGTCGGGGCAACGTGGTTGAGGCGTTGCTGGCGGCGACGTCTTGGCGTGAGCCGGCACGACGGTTGATTCCATTGCTGCTTTCGCTCGCTTTGCTGGCTCCGGATGGCAAGGTCGCCGTGTCCGCGCAGCTGTGGAAAGACAAGGCCGAGTTGACAAGGAAGCGTTGGGGAGAAATGCGTCGGCCACAGGAGATTGAAGACGTTCAGGGTGCAAGATTGGGCGTCTGATATCTGAAACGTCTCATGTGACAGTTCGTCACTTTGGCGGGCCGGTGCGGAAGTTCGCTCGATCCTGAAGTCCGTTCAATGCCTTGTAAATAGGGTCTTCCGGGAATCGAGTGGGTGATACGAGACCGTCATAGCGCCGGAAGTGCCTGTGGACAGGGGCTTTACGGCGCTTTGGAAACGCCGGAAATCCGGCACAGTAGGGCATGAACACAGGAAGCAAGCGGCAGCGGCG
>JAVBUK010000344.1:0-2936 GCA_031555345.1 Xanthobacteraceae bacterium
GGGCGCGGCCCGGGTTGTGGTCGGCGACGATCCAGTTGGCCCCGCCTTCCGGCGGCTCGTCGGCGCGTCGGACGCTGACGCTCGCCGCCTCCCGGCAGTGCGGATAGGCCCTGAGAAAATCAAGCAGCATCGCTTCCAGGCTTGAGCGCGGGAGCAGACTCCGGGTTGGTCGGGCGGCGGTCATCCGACCGGCTTCCGTCCCGCTGGCGAGCCGTCCGTTCGATTCGGTCGGCCTCCGCGAGAAAATCTTCGGCGAGAAGGCGCATGCGCTGCGCCGCACCCAGATCGAAGCAATCCGCCGCCCAGTTCAGGCAGCGCGCAGCCTGCCGGCGAAGATACTCGCTTTCTACGGACATGCGGCTCCGGCCTTCTTGCGTCCACTGGTGGTATGGTCGCCATTTTATCTGTCGCTCCCTGCGCGCACAACCGACACGTGAACTAAACGCACCAGCGGGGGCGACGAAAAGCGAACCTTGCCGTTAAGGTGAAAAGCGGAAACGCCGGATAACGCGGCGCTATGATCGAAGGACGAATGGAACAAAACCGCGGTCGTCGCGTTGGTTTCGCCGCCTGCGGCGAGATCCGGCTCCATTCCTGCGTCGCACGTCGGTTCACCGCGCCGCAAGCGTGGTCGGAACGTCAAATCCGCCACACCAGCGTCGTTTCAGCTTCCTGCGGAGGGGCGATCGAACGCGCTGCGCGACCGATCGCGCCTCGCGACCGGACGCCTATCGTCCGGCGCGCAGGCGTGCCAGCAGTTCCGGCGTCGGATAGGAATCGGCGGGCAGGCCGAATTTCGTCTGCAACGCCTTGATCGCCTGGCGCGTCAGCATCCCGAGCTTGCCGTCGGCGCCGCCGACGTCGTAGCCGGCGCGGATCGCCAGTTCCTGGATCGCCCGGACCTCTTCCATGGTGACCGGCGGGATCGGTCCGCTGCCGCGGGTGATCGCCGGCGCGCCGTCGAGCCGCGTGGCGTAGTAGGCGGCGGTCGTGGCGTAGACCAGCGAGCTGTTCCACTTCAGATAGGCCTGGAAATTTGGATAGGCGAGGAAGGCCGGACCGAACCGCCCCATCGGCAGCAGCAGCGAGGCGGGCAGGTCGTCATCGGGCAGCGGCTTGCCGCCGGGCAGTGTCACGCCCCACTTCGCCCATCGGGAGCGCGGGTGCTGGATCGCCAGGTCGGCCTGGTCCCACGGCAGCGGCGCCACCCGCACCTCCTGCAGCCAGGGCTCGCCGCGCCGCCAGCCGAGGCTGACCAGATAGTTGGCGGTCGAGCCGATCACGTCGGCCGCACTGCGCAGCAGGTTGCGCCGTCCGTCGCCGTCGTAATCGACTGCGTATTTGTAGTACTCCGAGGGCATCATCTGAGTCTGGCCGAGCTCGCCGGCCCACGAGCCGATCATCTCCGCCGGCTGCAGGTCGCCGCGTTCGATAAGCCGCAGCGAGTCGAACAGGTGACCCCTGAACAGGTCGGAGCGCCGGCAGTCGTACGCCAGCGTCGCGATCGCCGTCAGCGAATTGTCCTTGCCCATGTTGCTGCCGAAATCGCTTTCCAGCCCCCAGAACGCGGCGATCACGGCGGCCGGAACGCCGTACTGCTTTTCCTCGCGGGCGAAGGTCGCGGCGTGCTTCTTGATCTGGGCGATGCCGTTGGGGATGCGGCCGCCCGCCAGCAGCCGGTCGGAGAACTGCAGAAAGCTCTGCGCAAAGAACTTCTGGCCCCGGTCGATGTTGATGATGCGCTGCTCGAGCACCAGGTAGGGCGCGGCGGCCGACACCGCTTGCGGCGAGATTTTCTGCGCCAGCGCCTCCTGCTTGAATTTGGCGAGCCAGGCCTCGAAGCTTCCGGTGTTGCGGCAGGCGGTCTGGGCCGAGGCCGTCGTGGCGGCGAACAACGATGCGACCAGGGCCAGGATGGCGATCGGGCGGGCGCCGATGTGGGCGCTGATGTGGGTCATGGCGAATTCCATCCGGATGGCTCGGTCAGGCCGCCACGCCGACGCCACCGGTCGACGGCGCGAAGCAGCGGACCCTCACTATCAGATTCGCTCGCCGGGTGGGCGCCCGGCCGCCGTCAGCCGGGTGAGTGACCCAGCGGAAGTCGTTTCATGTGCGCGTCGGTGATACGCGCGCCTCGACGGCGGCGGCGATCGCCATCAGCCGCCGGTCGGCGCCGGTTTCGCCGACCAGCATCAGCCCGACCGGCGCGCCGGTCTGATGACAGGGAATCGAAATCGAGCAGCGGTCGAAGAAATTGGCCAGCGACGGGTTGCGCAGCATCAGTCCGTTGGCGGCGAAGAAGGCCTCGTCGGTGGCCAGGTCGCGCATCAGCGGCGCGATCAGCGGGACGGTCGGCATCACCAGCGCATCGAACGGCGCCGTCAGGGCGTCGAGCCGCGCGATCAGATCCTCGCGCGTCCACATCAGCTCGATGTAGTCGGCCGCCCCCTGGTCCTTGCCGCGCATGATCCGGACAAGCACGCGCGGGTCGTATTTTTCGGCGGTTGCCGAGATCAGGGGACGGTGGACCGCGTAGGCCTCGGCCGACGAAAACCCGCCTTTGGCGTTGGCGTCGACGGCTGCGGCGAACTCGGGCACCGGCAGATCGACGAGCCGGACGCCGGCAGCCGCCAGGGCGGTCAGGGCCGCCTCGAAACCACGCGCCACCGACGGGTCGAGGCCGTCGAGCACCACCGTCTGCGGTACCGCCAGACGCAGGCCGTCGAGCGGAAACGCGGGCAGGGGGACGGGTTCGGTGCCGGTCAGCACCGCGTCGATCACCGCGCAGCAGCCGACCGTCGGGGCGAGCGGGCCGACCGAGTCGAGGGTCTGCGACAGCGGCAGCATGCCGTCCTTCGGCACCCGCTTGGCGGTCGGCTTGAACCCGACAATGCCGCACAGCGCCGCGGGAATTCGGCACGAGCCGCCGGTGTCGG
>JAVBUK010000168.1:0-5061 GCA_031555345.1 Xanthobacteraceae bacterium
GTGCCGATCGCCAAAATCGAGGGGGCCAGGCGCATGTCGGTTCTCCACCTGAGGTTGCCGGTCGATCATACCGCACCGATGGTCGTGCGCCACCCGCGGGTTTGCCGCCGTCCGGCCGATCCGTTGTCCGGGGCCGGCCTGATATCGGTGCGCTGGCGCGGGATTCAAGCGAAGCCGCCACCCGCCGTTCGCGACAGGATCAGGCGGACGGGGTACGCCCGCGGGCGCGGGGCCGGCGGGTTCGATCGCCTTCGAAACCTTCATCCCCGGACACCCGCCGCCGGTAATCGCGCCGCCTTCATAATCCACGGCTATGGACACGGCATCCAATGTTATTGGACGCGCCGGGTGCGGCGTCTACAAGCACCGAATAATACGGGCTTGGCTTTGGGGGGTGGGCGACCTTGCACTCGCCACCACCTGCCTTCTGATCTGAATCGGCCCCGGGATCGCGTCGCGGTCGCCGAACGACGACGCGACCGCCCCATCAGCCCGATGCCGCTGGCGGAGGCGCTGCCCCTTGATCAGAGGGCTCAGCAGGCGATCGGTCGGAGCGGCCCGTTGGTCGAAAATCGGCGATGCCGAGGCGCATCGGAGCGTCGGGACAGCAGCATGGAAACATCGGCCACGATTGAAATCGCCAAGCACACCCTGGCGTCGTGCGGGTTGATTCTGGCGATCGGCACGCTCACCGGCCTGCTGGCGCAGAAGCTCAAGGTCCCGGACGTGGCGGTGTTCCTGGTCGTCGGCATGCTGATCGGTCCGGACGTGCTCGGTTTGGTCGACATCAAGGCGGATTCCGCCCTCAACCAGATCATCCTGCTGTTCGGCGCGAGCTACATCCTGTTCGACGGCGGCGCGTCGCTGCGGTTTCGCGTCCTCAAGCAGGTCTGGATCACCATCGTGGTCATCGCCACCATCGGCGTCCTGATCACCACCGCGATCACCGGCGTCGCCGCCTATTACGTGCTCGGCGGGCCGTTCATCGTCGCCCTGCTGCTCGCCGCCACCATCGCGTCGACCGATCCGGCCACGCTGGTGCCGATCTTCCGTCAGGTCAGGATCCGCGATCGCGTCGCCCAGACGGTGATGAGCGAATCGGCGTTCAACGACGCCATGGGGGCGATCGTCACCTTCGGCATTCTCGCCGTCGCGACGGGCAAAGGCGAGTTCTCGTTGACGGCCTCGCTGTACGATCTGGTCCAGCAGTCGGTCGTCGGCGTCCTCGCCGGTGTCGCGCTCGGTTATGTCGCCGCCCTGGTGATCGCCCACGAGCGGCTGGCGTTCCTGGCCGAATACGCCCCGGTGGTGACCCTGGTCGCGGTGATCGGCGCGTATTTCGCCGCCGACGGCCTGCACGCCAGCGGCTTCATGGCGGTATTCGTGTTCGGAATCATGATCGGCAACAAGGACAGTTTCGGCTTCGAGATGGAGGCGGGCGAGGCGCGCAAGCTCGAGGAATACGTCACCACCACGTCGTTCATCATGCGGCTGTTCATCTTCATCCTGGTCGGCGCACAGGTCGATTTCGCCCTGATGAAGCAGCACCTGGTCGGCGGCGTCGCCGTCGTCGTCGTGTTCATGCTGATCGCCCGGCCGGTCACCGTGTTTTTGTGCGCGCTGCTCGACCGGCGGGCGAACTGGAGCCTCGACGAAATGCTGTTCATGTGCTGGACCCGCGAGACCGGGGTGATCCCGGGCGCGCTGGCCGGCCTGCTGCTCGGCATGAAGGCGCCCGGCGCGCCGATGATCGCGTCGGTGACCTTCATCGCCATCCTGATGACCATCCTGATCCAGGCGCCGACCACCAAATGGCTGGCGCGCAAGCTCGGCCTGCTGGAAGAGCCGCCGAGCGAGTCGACGGTCCCCGCACCGTCCGGCGCGGAATGACGTTTCCGCGAATTGCCGGTCGGTTGGACAAACGCCGTGGGGGGCGCGCCGCCGACCGGCGCTCAGCGACCGTTCCAGCCGGGCTCGAGGATCATCGCTTTTCGCACCAGGTCGGCGAGATTGTCGGCGCCCATTTTTTCCATCACCCAGGCGCGGTAGTTCTCCACGGTCCGCGGGCTGATCCCGAGCGTCTGGGCGATGTCCTTGTTGGAAAGCCCTTGGACCACGAGGTCCATCACCTCCCGCTGGCGCTCGGACAGCTCCGCCGCCTTCTGCGCCAGCGCCTGCCGTTCGGCATGGAGCGATCGCGCGCGGTCGCCGACCTCGATCGCCTTGACGATCTGCTCGATCAGCCGTCCGTATTCGAACGGCTTTTCGATGAAATCGAAAGCGCCTTCCTTGATCGCGTTCACCGCCATCTGGATGTCGCCGTGACCGGTGATGAGGATGAGCGGCAGCGCCGGGTTCCGCTTCATCAGCAGATGTTGCAGCTCGATGCCGGAGCAGCCCGGCATGCGGACGTCGGAAACGACGCATCGCGTGTCGTGCTGGTCGAGATCGGCCAGGAACGCCTCCGCGTCGCCGAAGCAGCGAACACGAAAGCCGCGGCTCTCCAGCGCCATGCGCAGGGAATCGAGAACGGCGTCGTCGTCGTCGATCAGGGCGATGGACATCAAGCCGCCTCGCGGGTGTTTCGGCTCGCCGGCAGGGTGAACGCGACCTCGGCGCCGGCGGCGTCGCCCCCGAGGGCCAGCCGTCCGCCGTGCGTTTCGACGATGGAGCGACTGAGCGAAAGGCCGAGTCCGAGACCCTGCGCCTTGGTGGTCTTGAACGGAACGATCTGTCTTCCCAGCAGCGATTCGTCGAATCCGGGTCCGTTGTCACGGACGCGGAACAGCACGCGATCACCCTCCTGGCGCGCCGCCTGGAGGGTGATCCTGCCGTCGTGTCGGCGCGCGTCGGCGATCGCCTCGACCGAGTTGCGCAGCAGGTTGACGATCACCTGCTGCACCTGCAGTGCGTCGCACAGCACGTCGGGGACCGTGCGGTCGATCTGCAGGGTCAGCAGCACGTGGTGGCGGTCGCAATCCGGACGGCAGAGGGCGGCGGCTTCCTCGACCAGCTGCGCCACCCGGGTGGCCTTGATCCCGCTGTGGCCCAGGCGGATGAAGTCCCTCAGCCTGCGGACGACCTCGGCGGCGCGCTTGACCTGGTCGACCGCCTTGCCGGCGGCCTCGGTGGCGCGGGCCCGGTCCGGTGGCTCGACCGCGATGGCGTCCTTCACCAGATTGACGTAGTTGCCGATCGCCGTCAGCGGCTGGTTGATCTCGTGGGCGAGGGCGGCGGCGAACTCGCCGGTGCTGCTCAGCCGGGCCCGGCGGGCCAGCGCATCCTGCAGCATCCGCAACTGGGTTTCGACACGTTGGTGCTCGAAGACCAGCGAGCCGGTCACCAGGCCGGTGGATGAAAGCACCACCATCAGCGCCTGGTAGGCGGTCAGATTGTCGCCGCCACGATCTGAGAACTGGATGAGGAAAATCAGTCCGATCTGGGTGACCACGAGAATCCACGTGACCTCGACCAGGCCGAACCGGGCGGCGGTCCACACCACCGGCACGAACAGAAGATAGAACAGCTGGAAACGGGAGGCGTCCGAATAGCCGAACACCAGCCACAGCGCGGCACCCAGCAGAACCAGCGGCACGATCATTTCGGCCTTGGGTCGCGACAGCCGTGGTCGGGTCAGGTGAACCAGCAGGAACGGCGTCATGATGGTGATCCCGATCAGGTCGCCGACCCAATACCGCGTCATGGCCGCCCAGAAGTCCGTACTGGCGAGCAGTTTCCCGTAGACGACGAGGCCGGCGTAGCACAGCGCCAGCATCACCGAACCGACGAACGCCGCCGCGAGCAACAGGAACAGGTCGCGTTTGGTCTCGAGCCGCGGATCGAAGCGGAGGAAACGCCGGCCCAAGACGGCGCAGATGCCGCCATGCCAGGCCGCGACCGCGGCGGCGGCGGCGATTTCCAGCCCGATCGGCAGCGGAAAGCCTCGGACCACGCCGTCCGCGACGATGACCGACGCGGCGATGCACGGAATGTACCTGAGCCCCAGGAGCAGGACGACGGCGATGCTCAATCCCGAGGCCGGTCCCCACGGTGTGATCCCGGCGGGTGACAACGGCTGGACGTAGCTGACCCAGTCGAGCGCGACGTAACCGGCCACGTAGCCGATCGCGATCACGGGATACGGCAACGACCTCAGGTTCGCGAGCAACGTGGGCGCCTCATTTCGCTTCGCTCCCGCCCTTCATTACCGAAGTTTCGAGTTTGCCGGCACCGTATTTTTACCCTGAGATCAATCCCCAAGGGATATTACGCCGGTGTTTTCACCGGGGGTGCAGCCCAATTGATCGCGTTTTTCCAAAGGCTTAGCTTGGGTGGCGAAGCGCCGATCCGCACTCCGATCAGTCCGGTGCGGAAGTGCGGCGGTGACCCGAGGTGCAGCTGTGGAGGGGTCCGACCCGCAGGTTTCGCAGCGAGCGCATGAGTCGCCGCCGGCGATCGTTTTGCCGAACGCACGCCCGTCGAAGACAGAGAAGGACAAGCCGTGTGGCCGATGATCAAGACTAGGTTCGATGGCGTCGGGCTGGCAGGACTGGTGTCGACGGTGCTCGCGATGGTCGGCACCCAGATCATCCTGCTTTGCCTCATCGCCCTCGCGATCGGCCCCAACGCCGAAAAGCTCCTGGCCTGGCCGCTGCTGGCGGCAGGAATCGCGCTGAACGTCTGCGCGATCCGGGTCTGGAGGTGGGCCGGAGCGTGAGGTGCGAGGCGGCGATGTTTCCCTTGATCAGCCGACCGTTGCCGCGGTCCCGCTCACGCGGTCGATCGCGTGCTTCAACGGTTCGGCCGGGCCTGTCGTCGGTGTCCGCACGCTGACCCCCAATTCGGTTATCGTGTCTTGATCCGGATCGCGTCCCCGCGGCGTTCGCCCACCCAAATGTCACATACCGAGGTCGGTCGTGAATGACCCTTTGATCCTGTTCGCAGTGCCGGTCGATTTCTGGCTGTTCGGCGCGACGCTGGCCGGCGTCGCCTTGTTCCACCGCCATACCTTGCCGATCGCCCTGACCGGGCTGGCGGCGATTCTGGTCTACAAGCTGGGCT
>JAVBUK010000228.1:0-3021 GCA_031555345.1 Xanthobacteraceae bacterium
TTGCCGACGACGATCTCGTTCGACCCCGGCGCGAACATGCGGCCGGCGACCAACGAAATGTCCTTGCGGATTGCCGGGCCTTGCGGCCCGATCCCGCGCAACGGAATGTTGGCTCTCGTCTGCGTGGTGCGCTTGACCCCATCGACCACGAGATAGAGCTCCGCCGACACCAACGGCTTGCCGTCGCCGCTGCGGGCGATCCCGGGCCCGTCCTCGATCAGCCGCACCTGATCGCGCGTGACCGTGCTGTTGATCTCGGCCTGCGAACCGCCACGCAGGATGATCGCCACGTCCGGCGCGCCGGTTCCGGCCTGGGTGCGCTGAAAACGGTTGGCCATCGCCAGGAACGACAACAGGACGGTCACCACCAGCGCGATCGCCACCACGGTCGACAGCGACAGCCAGAAGCGCTGCGGCATGCTCCGGACGTTGATCGCCGTCACGGCGACGACCTGCGACAGATAGGTACGCATCGCTCAGCCCCTCGCCATCGCGGCGGCGATCTTCAGCCGCCAGGCGTTGATCGCCGGCAGGAGCCCGGTCGCCAGCCCCAGCGCCAGCATGAAGCCAACCCCGGTCAGCACGATCCCGGGGGTGACGCTCATGCCGGGCACGAACTGGACCAGGCTGCGGCGCAACGTCATGGTGACCGCCGCCGCCACCGCCAGACCGCAACTCCCGCCGAGCACCGCCAGCAGCACCGTTTCGCCGAGCACCAGCCGCAGCACCCGCGCGCCGGAGAACCCGAGGGTCTTGAGCACGCCGATTTCGTGCGTGCGTTCGCGCACCGCCATCACCATCGTGTTGCCGACGATCATCAGGATGGTGACGAAGGCGGCGCCGACCACCAGCGTCACGATCAACGCGATGTTGCCCAGTTGGGCGATGAACGCCTTGTTGAACGCCTTTTCGGTGTCGGTCGAGGTCTCGTAGGCCGAATTGGCGAACATCGCGTCGATTCCCTCGGCCACCCGGTCGTTGAGCGCGGGCGAGGTCGTCTGCAACACCATCCAGCCGATCGTGTCCTTGCCGAACGAGCGGGTCTCGTCGAAATAGTCGTACTGGAACAGCATGAAGTTGGTGTCGATCGGCGGCTTCTTGCTGGTCAGGATGCCGACAATGGTCATGTCCCAGGTGTGCGAGCCGTTCTTCTGCGAGAAGATGTTGCTGGAAATCGGCACATGATCGCCCACCTTCCAACCCCATTTGCGCGCCATGGCTTCGCCCACCAGTGCGCCGGTGCGGGTGCGGATGAACGCCTGCCGCGCCTCCGGCGCGACATCGATGTCGTTGGCCGAGACCTGCAGGTAGGTCTCGGGTTCCACCGCGAAGGCGATCAGGATGTTCTTGGGATCCTGGAAGTAGCCGCCGAACCAGTTGGCGAAGGTGGCCTGACGAACGCCGGGAAACGCGCGCACGCGGTTGAAATAGGCGATCGGCAGCGGCTGGGTGAAGTTGATCCTGTTGACGACGACCAGCCGGTCGGCTTCCGCCACCTCCTGCCCGGCGTTGAAGGCGTTCTCGAACGCGGCCAGAACGCCGAAGATCGCGAACGCGATCAGGATCGAGACGATCAACAGGATCGCGCGCAGCTTCCTGCGGAACAGGTTCTTGCGGATCAACAGGAAGTCGTTCATGCGAGCCGCTCCCGTTCGACGAAGCAACCCTTGTCGAGATGGAGGATCCGGCGGGCGAACCGCGCCGCCGCCGGATCGTGGGTCACCATCACGATGGTCTTGCCGAGTTCGCGGTTGAGGATCTGCAGTATCGACAGGATCTCGTCCGCGGTGGTCCGGTCGAGGTCGCCGGTCGGTTCGTCGCACAACAGCAGCTTCGGGTCGGACACGATCGCGCGGGCGATCGCCACGCGCTGCTGCTGGCCGCCCGACATCTCGCGCGGATAGTGCCTGGCACGCTCCGCCAGCGACACGACCTGGAGCGCGATCTCGACACGCCGGCGACGCTGCACCTTGTCGAGCCTGGTGAGCAACAGCGGCAACTCGACGTTCTGCGCCGCCGTCAGCATCGGCATCAGATTGTAGAACTGGAACACGAACCCGACGTTGCCGGCGCGGTAGCGCGCCAGCTCGCTTTCGGAGCGCCGGTCGATGCGCTGCCCGGCAACTTCGATTCCGCCCGCGTCGACGTGGTCGATCCCGCCGAGCAGGTTGAGCAGGGTCGTCTTTCCCGACCCCGAGGGGCCCATCACGGCGACGAAATCACCGGCCGGAATCGTCAGATCGAGATCGTGGAAGATCGTGATTCTCTCCTGCCCCTTGACGAAACCCTTGCCCACGCCGGTGAGGCGAACCAGCGGACTGTCGGACATCGCGATCTTCTCCTGCTGACGCCGCACCTGCTTCGCTCGCCCCCGCCGCCCGCCGTCGCGACACGCAGCACGCAACGCGTCGGATGACCGAGGCTCGGGCGCGCCGCACGGGTGATCGGAACGCCAGATCCCCCACCCTAGCCCGCCGAGCCGGACGGCGCCCCCTCCTCGACGAACCTCACCTTCACGGCCATGTCGGGAAGAATGCGCGAATCCTTCCGCTTGAAGCCGATCCGCACGCGCACGGTCGCCTTCTCCCGGTTGGCGGTCGGCACGATCGCGATCACCGACGCCGGGATGGTCCAGTCCGGATAGGCGTCCAGCACAGCCGCGACGTCGCCGCCGGCCTTGACCCGGCCGATGAACGCTTCGTTGACGTCGACCTCGACCTCGATCGAATCCATGTCGACGATGGTGCAGATGCCGGTGCGGGTGAAGCTGCCGCCGGCCGACAGCGGCGAGATCATCTCGCCGGGCTGGGCGCTGCGGTCCACCACCACGCCGCCGAACGGCGCCCGAATGCTGTGCTTGTCGAGCACCGCCGCACTGCGCGCGGCATCGAGGCGGGCGGTTTCGAGCTGCGCCTGGGCCTGCGACAGTTGCGCCCGCAGCACCGCCACGCGCGCCTCCGCCCGGGTCAGATCCGCCTCGGTGGCGAAATTGTTCCGCGACAGCGCCTGCAGACGATGGAA
>JAVBUK010000011.1:0-3566 GCA_031555345.1 Xanthobacteraceae bacterium
TCGAATCTCCGGCCGACACACTCGACCTGTTGAGCCGAATTCGGCAACAAGGCTCGGTCGCCGGCAAGACGGTGTTGGGACTGTATGCGGGCGGCACGCTCGCCAGCGAGGCCAAGCTCATTCTGCGCGAGCTCGTCGGCCGGGTCGATGGCAACCCGCCGTCGGTCGCCGACGACGGACATCATGTGATCGACCTCGGCGACGATGCCTACACCGCCGGTCGGCCTCACCCGATGCTCGCACCCGAGACGCGTGCCGAGCGATTGGTTCCCTGGACCGAGGCGAGCACGGGGGGCGTGGTGCTCTTTGACTGCGTGCTGGGCCGGGTGGGCCACGCCGACCCACTGCGCGCGCTGCTCGAAGCGGTGACCGAGGCGCGCAAGCGTGCGGCGAGACGCGGTGCCCCGTTGCTGTTCGTCGCATCCGTGACCGGCACCGACGACGATCCGCAGCCGGCCGGCCGCCAACGAGAGCTGCTGTCGAATGCCGGGGTCGCGGTGCTCGAATCGAACGCCGAAGCGGCTCGATTCGCCGCGCTGCTGGTCCGCCCCGAACTGCAGACACGATTGCTGGAGCGACGATGAACAACGATCGATTGGCGCCTCTTCCCGAGCGACTGTGGGCGGTGAACGTCGGCCTCGACGTGTTCGCCGACGATCTTCAGGCACAGGGCGTGTCGGTGGTGCGGCTGCGATGGCAGCCGCCGGTCGGCGGCCTGGACACCGCACGGGCGCTGGAACGGCTGCTGGACGAGGCAGAGTGAGCGACACCGACGCCTGCGACGTTTCGCAGCCCGTTGCACGGATCCGGCGGTTGACGGGGTGCTGTTGCGCAAAGACTATCGCGTTCGATCGGCAACCGATTCCGACGACGACAACAGGGGGACTGGAATGAAGCAATTGATGGCAATAGGTCTTGCCGCTGCGGCAATCGCCGCCCCGGTGACCGCGCAGGCTCAAGGCGTTTCGAGCTGCCCCGACCCCATTCCGCTCGCGCTCACGTCGCCGCTGACCTCCGCCATCGCGATCATCGGGGTCCAGGCGCGTACCGGTGCCGAAGACGCCATCGAACAGATCAACAATGCGGGCGGGGTCGGCGGCAAGAAGTTCAAGCTGTCGGTCGAAGACGCCACGGCTTCGGCCACGACGGCTCTGAATTCGCTGAACCGGCTGTTGGGGTCGAACCCGGTGGTGGTGTTCTCGTCGATGATCAGCCCGCATGTGTTCATGCAGGACGAAGTCGTGAAGCGCACCGGTGTTCCGGTCATCTTCGCCGGCACGAACGCGCAGCTCACGCGCCTCGGCAACCCGTGGTTCTTCCGTATGCACGTGCATGACGGTCAACTGGCCAATCTGGTTCCGCGCTACGTCGTCGATACGATGAAGATGAAGAAGCCGGCGATCATCGCGGTGTCGGACGATTACGGCTTGGGGGCGGCGAAGGAGATGCAGAAGACCTTCGAATCCCTGGGCGTGAAGCCGGTCGCACTGGAGACCTACGGCGTCAGCGACAGGGACATGAGCGCCCAGCTCACCAACATCAAGAAGGCGGGCGCCGACGTCATGCTGGTCTGGGGACGACCGGGCGACGCGACGCTGGTGCTCAAGCAACGCCGGCAGCTCGGCATCGACATCCCGGTGGTCGGAAACTCGAGCGTCGTTTCCGCGGCGGCGTTGAACAATCTCACGGCCGAGGAGGCCGACGGCGCCGTGGCGATCGGCGGCATGATCCCGCAGGTCACGGAAGACCCGAAGGTGCAGGCTTTCGTCAAGCGGGTGACCGACAAGTACCGCGTGCCGCCGGAGAATTTCGCCGTCCCCTATTACGACGCCGTCCATATGCTGAAGGGCGTGATCGAGAAAGTGGGTTGCGACAGAAAGGCCGTGCGCGACGAACTGGCGAAGATCCGGGATTTCAAGGGCCTCCTGATCTCCTATCGGGCGGACACCTACGGCGATCTCGCGCACACGCTGGGCGTGTATCGCAACAAGGGCAAGAGCCCGCAGTTGATCGATACGATCAACGAAGGTCCCCGCTGAGCGTCACCGGCGAACTGACGAGAAGGACGGCGCTCGATGCTGGTGGTTCAGTTGCTGATCAACGGCCTGGCGATGGGGGCGATCTACGCCCTCGTCGCACTCGGCTTGTTGCAGATCTTCAATGCCGTACGTGTCGTCAACTTCGGCCAGGGCCAGCTGTTGATGGTCGGCGCCTACATGGGGGTGGCGACGATGGTCCAGGCCGATCTTCCGGCATGGCTGGCCTATCCGGCGACGTTGATCGCCATGGCGGTGATCGGTGTCGTCTTCATGCTGGTTGCTTACTACCCGTTGCGGGGAAAGCCCTACTACGTGCTGATCCTCACCACCATCGCGATGGGAATCGTCCTCGAGAATCTCGCGCTCATCATCTGGGGCCCGTTGCCGCAGGGCGTGCCCTCTCCGTTCGGATCGGCGCAATGGCAGTTCAGCGGTGTCACCGTCAGCCTGAAGGTCCTGTTCGTGTTCGCGGCGACCGCGGTGCTGCTTGTCGGCCAATGGTGGTTCTTCAACCGTACCGTCTACGGCCGCATGATGCAGGCCACCGCGCAGGACATGGAGATGGCGCGGCTGGTCGGTGTGCGCGTGCGCTACACCGTCGCCGCGGCTTTCGCACTGGCTGCCGTCTTCGCCGGTGCGGGGGGCTTGTTGATCGGCCCGTTGTTCCTGGCCGAACCGACCATGGGCGGCTCGCTCGGCCTCAAGGCCTATGTCGTCAGCGTCATCGGCGGGTTCGGCAGCCTTCCGGGTGCGGTGATCGGGGGACTCATTCTCGGCGTCGTCGAGACGCTCGCGGCCGGCTACATTTCATCGACGTTTCGCGATGCCTACGCGTTCATCATGATGATCGCGATGCTGTTCGTGATGCCGCGCGGCCTGTTCGGTGAAAAGGTCAGTGAACGGGTATGAAATCGGCAGGCGGACATCGCGATGGCGACAGCAACGGCCGACCGGCCCACGGCCGGCTCCGTGGGGCAAAGAGCTTGAGGGAATTCGCATGAACGGCGCTCCAGCCTCTGCGGAGGCCAGTCCGAGCGGAACCGGAGCGGCGATACCGGCACCGCTGCGCCTTGTCGGGTTCGCGCTGGCCGCCGTCGCCCTGGTGATTCTGCCGCACCTTCTGGGCGGCAGCTACGTGCTCCAGGTCGTCAATTTCGGCCTGATCGCATTGATCGTGGTCGTCGGCCTGAACTACATAACGGGGTACTGCGGACAGATCAATTTCGCCCAGGCGGCGTTCTACGGGATCGGCGCGTACACCACCGCCTTCCTGATGCTGAAGGGGCTGTCGTTCTGGTTCGCAATGCCACTGGCCGCGATGGTCACCGGGTTGTGCAGCACGGTGTTGGGAGTGCCGACGCTGCGGTTGCGCGCCTTCTATCTCGCGATGGCGACGATCGGGTTCAGCGAGATCGTTCAACTGGTGTTGATTCATTGGGAACCGGTGACCGGCGGCACGTCGGGGTTGCGGGGAATTCCCGGCGTCAACCTGTTGGGCCATGCGCTGGACGGGCCGTTGCAGCATTA
>JAVBUK010000406.1:0-4638 GCA_031555345.1 Xanthobacteraceae bacterium
GATTTCCGAAGCGACGATACGGCCGCATCGCCCGGCACCGCGTGGCGCGGATGGCCTTTGGCGCCGCATTGGGATAAGCAACGCCGGTTCGAGGATCCTCCGAAATCATGACGCACACCCCGGCCACCACGGTGGCAAGCCTCACCCTGGACCAGAACACGGCGCAGCGCGTCGCCGATCTGCTCGGGGAAACGTTTGCCGACGGTGACGCCGCAGTCGCGGTATTCGAGGCTGGCGCCGGCATCTGGACGGTCGAGGCGCATTTCGAAACGTCCCCCGATCCTGCCGCGGTGCGCGCACTGGTCGCCCTGGCGGCGGGCGAGGAGGCCGCGCGCGAGCTCGCCTTTTCGACCGTCGCCGCCAAGGACTGGGTCGCCGCCAGCCTCGCCGGATTGAAGCCGGTTCCGGCCGGCCGGTTCCTGGTGCATGGCGCCCACGATCGCGCCCGGGTGCCGGCCAACGCCCTCGGCATCGAGATCGAGGCCGCGCTGGCGTTCGGCACCGGCCATCACGGCACCACGCGCGGCTGCCTGCTGGCGCTCGATCGCGCGTTGAAAGCACGCGCCCGCCGGCCGATCCAGGTGCTCGACGTCGGGACCGGAACCGGCGTGCTGGCGATCGCCGCCGCCAAGGCGATGCGGCGGCACGTGGTGGCGAGCGACATCGACCCGCAGGCGGTCGCGGTGGCGCGGGCCAATGCCCGTTCCAACCATGTCGGGCCGTGGATCGACTTCGTGTGCGCGGCGGGGCTGGCGGCGGCGCCGCTGCGCAAGGGGCGCTATGATCTGGTGCTCGCCAACATCCTGCTGCCGCCGCTCAAGCGCATGGCGGCGGCGATGGCCCGGCTGGTCGTCCCGGGCGGACAGGTGGTGTTGTCCGGCCTGCTCGATTCGCAGGCGACCGCGGCGCTCGCCGCCTATCGGGCGCAAGGCCTGGTGCTCGCCGCTCGTGGCTCGCTCGAAGGCTGGACCACGCTGGTGCTGGTGCGCCCCCTGCGGGTCCGCGCATCGCCGCCCGGGGCGCACCCGCGGCTTGCCGCCTGATCCCTTCGGCGGGGCTCGCCGGGTCGGCCGGCACCGACGCAACCGATTGATTCCGGGCGCGGTTCCTCGCGCCTTGGGCAATCGGCCGGGCCGCCGGCCGCGGCCGGGCGTTGCCGCCTTCCCGCCGGCCCCCTATAGAACCTCCATGACAGCAAGATTCCAGTCGTTCGACGACTCCGCCGACCCGGCGGCCAACCGGCCGCGCGTTCTCGCCGTGCGCACCGAGCTGGCCCGGCGCGGCCTGACCGGTCTGGTGGTGCCGCGCGCCGACCGGTACCAGAACGAATACGTCCCGCCGTCGGACGAGCGGCTCGCCTGGCTCACCGGCTTCACCGGCTCGGCCGGGCTGGCGCTGGTGTTGATGGATCGCGCGATCCTGTTCGTCGACGGGCGCTATACGCTGCAGGCGGCCGAGCAGATCGAGGCCGGGCTGTTCGAGATCGTGCATCTCGCCGACAACCCACCCGACAAGTGGATCGAAACGAACCTTGGCCCGGGCCAAGCCCTCGGCTACGACCCGTGGCTGCACACGGCCGACGGCGCCGAGCGGCTGGCCAAGGCCTGCGCGACGGCGGGATCGACGTTCACCGCGGTCGACGACAATCCGCTCGATGCCGTGTGGATCAACCGGCCGGCGCCGCCGCTCGGCCCGGTTCGCCCGCACGACCTCGCCTGCGCCGGCGAGACCGCGGACGCCAAGCTCGCCCGGGTCAGAGCCGAGATCGTCAAGGCGCGCGCCGACGCGCTGGTCGTCAGCGACCCGCAGGCGCTGTGCTGGCTGTTCAACATCCGCGGCAGCGACGTGCCGCATACACCGATCGTGCTCGCCTTCGCCATCGTGCCGGCGGAGGGACGCCCGACCCTCTATGTCGATCCGCGCAAGCTCGACGGCGTGCGCGGCGTTCTCACGGCCAGCGCCGAGTTGCGCGACCCCGAGGCGTTTGCCGCCGACCTCGCCGCGCTCGGCGCACGGCACCGCACCGTCCGGCTCGATCCGGCGGCGGGCGCCGACGCCCTTCAACGCATCGTCGGCGCGAGCGGCGGCACGATTGCGCGCGGCCGCGACCCGGTCGCCGCCATGAAGGCGACCAAGAACGCGGCCGAGATCGCCGGCGCCCGCGCCGCCCACCTGCGCGACGGGGTGGCGCTGACCCGCTTTCTCGCCTGGTTCGACCGCACCGCGCCCGCCGGCACCCTGACGGAAATCGACGCGGTGACGGCGCTGGAGGATTTCCGCCGCGACACCGGCCGCCTCGAGGACATCTCGTTTCCGACCATCGCCGGCAGCGGACCGAACGGCGCGATCGTCCACTACCGCGTCACCCGCCGCACCAACCGGACGATCCGCCCGGGCGACCTGTTCCTGATCGATTCCGGGGCGCAGTACCGGGACGGCACCACCGACGTGACCCGGACCGTCGCGGTCGGTGCACCGACGGCGGAGATGCGCGACCGTTTCACCCGGGTGCTGATCGGCCACATCGCCATCGCCCGGGCGGTGTTCCCCGAGGGCACGACCGGCGCCCAGCTCGACAGCTTCGCCCGGGCGGCGCTGTGGCGGGCGGGCCTCGACTTCGACCACGGCACCGGCCATGGCGTCGGCAGCTATCTGTCGGTGCACGAAGGGCCGGCGCGCATTTCCAAGCTCGGCACCGTGCCGCTGGCGCGCGGCATGATCCTGTCCAACGAACCCGGCTACTACAAACAGGATGGTTTCGGCATCAGGATCGAGAACTTGGTGCTGGTGAGCGCCGGGCCGGAGGTCGCCGGCGCGGAAAAGCGGCTCGATGCGTTCGAGACGCTGACGCTGGCGCCGATCGCTCGGCGGCTGGTGCAACCCGACCTGATGCGCGCCGACGACCTCGCCTGGCTCGACGCCTACCATCGCGGCGTGAGCGAAACCCTCGGCCCGCTCGTCGACGACGCGACCCGCGCCTGGCTCGACGCGGCGACCGCCCCGCTCACGCCCGCCTGAACCGAGGCCGCGTTCCGTGGACCGGACCCCGCCCCGCCCCCCGCGTGTCATCGTCGGCGACCGCACGCCGTGGCGACTCCTGATCCTGCTGATGGCGATGACGGCGATCGGCCCGATCGCACTCAACATCATCGTCCCGGCGCTGCCGCATCTCGGCGCGGCGTTCACTGCCGGCGCCGATACGGTGCAGCTCTCGGTGTCGCTGTTCCTGGTGGGGCTCGCCGTCGCCCAACTGCTGATCGGGCCGTTGTCCGACCGGTTCGGGCGGCGCCCGGTCGCCCTCGGCGGCCTGGCGCTCGCCGCCGTCGCCAGCCTGGCGTCGGTGGCGGCATCGGACGTTCTGACGTTCGTCGCCACCCGCGTCCTCCAGGCATTCGGCGCCGCCACCGGACTGGTGATCGGACGCGCCGTCATTCGCGACCTGTTCGAACGCGATCGGGCCGCGGCGATGATCGGGCTGGTGACCACCGTGATGATGGTCGCGCCGATGGCCAGCCCGCTGGTGGGCGGACTTCTCGACACCGCGTTCGGCTGGCGGGCCATCTTCGTGTTTCTCGCGGCCGTCGCCGCGATCGTGTTCCTCTATGCTCTGGCGGCGTTGCCCGAGACCCATGAGCGCCATCCGGCGAACGCCGGCGAGGGATTTTTCGTCGATCTGCGCCGGCTCGCCGCCAGCGTGCCGTTCAATGCCTACGTGGCGTGCGCCACCTTCGGCTCGGCGACCTTCTTTGCCTTCCTGGGCGGCGGGGCCCATGTCGTCGTCACCATGATGGGCCGCAGCTCGGCCGAATACGGCGTCTGGTTCGCGCTGTTTTCGATCGGATACACCAGCGGCAACTTCGCGACTTCGCGACTGTCGACGCGGTTCGGCATCGACCGCCTGATCCTCTGGGGCCTGGTCCTGGAGACGATCGGCGCCCTCGCCTCGATGGCGGGATCGGCCGCGCACCAATTCGGACCCGGGGTGCTGTTCCTGCCGCAGATCGTCGTTTCGTTCGGCAACGGCCTGATGCTGCCGGGCGCGATCGCCGGCGCGGTCAGCGTCCGGCCGCAGGCCGCCGGCACCGCCTCGGGCGTGCTCGGCTTCGTGCAGATGGCGGTCGGCGCGCTGTTCGCCCAGCTCGGCGGCCTGGTCGTCGCGGGGGCGTCCACGCAACTGTCGCTGGCGATGCTGGTGATGGCCAGCGTGGCCCTTTACGGCCTGGCGTTCTGGGTGCTGGCGCGACACCGGTCGCGCGCCGACCAAGGCCCTTGACGCATTGATATCGGCCGATACAATATGATCCCGGGAACCTTTGCTGCGACATGCTGCGGCGTGTCCTTGTTCACGCGGCCCGGTCCGGTTGCGTGAAAAGCAGTCGTGCTTTCTTCCCCGGTTGTCCCGGTGGCCGACGTGATCGGCCACTTCCCAGCGATTTTTTCGAACCGTGAATTCCGGGATTCGTCTCGGATCGTGGAGATTTTCGATCCGGGCCGCGCCTGCGGCACGGGGAGAGCACGCTTGGCCCGGCGATCATCCGCGCACGATGCGTTGCGCCCCGGACGGTCCCGACCGGCGTGAACGGCGGGTCGTGGCCGTCGCGGTTCTGGTTCGGGATCCTGGTGGGGGCGCGACGAAGG
>JAVBUK010000115.1:0-2676 GCA_031555345.1 Xanthobacteraceae bacterium
CGGGCTGTCGTTCATCGCGCGTCGGGTCCGGGCTTGGCGTTCGGGCGCCGGGCGTCGCCGACCGGTCGGATCTCGGCCTCACCGAGCGCGAAGCGGGCGAGCGCCGGCCGGGGCCGAACGCCGGCGGCGCCACGCTCCACCAGCCGCAATTGTTCCAGGCGGTCGGTCGCGATCGCCGCGAGTTCGCGCTCGGTTCCCGGCTCCCGCGCCGACCGGCGCCAGTAGCGGCCGAAGCGCTCCCGTGCTCCGCGCACGAAGTCGACGATGTCCGGCTCCGGCACGGCGTCGGACGCCGGGCCGGAGCCCCGCGTGCGGTGCGCCAGATATTCGGCGACCAGCAGCGTCACATGGGCGTCGGTGCCTTCGGCCGGCATTGCGACGTCGGTCAGCGATCCGCTTTCGTCCGCGAGCGCGAGGCCTTCCGCACGCTGTTCGGGCACCAGACCGGTGGCCTCGCTCAGGCGCGCCGCCATGGCGCCGCGCTGGTTGGCGAAATAGGCCCGGACCTGGGGGTCGAGGCTGTCGACATAGACCACCGGGTCGTCCAGCAACCGTCGCGCGACATGGTGGCGGAGCGCCGTGCGCCGTCCTTCGTCGCTGTCCGACACGTGTTCGTCGGTCAGCGCCCGCAACCGGTCGTCGAGGGCCGCCGGCGCCTCCTCGGCCGCCCAGGTCGACGGGCCGCGCACGGCCGCCAGCACGCCGGCCAGCGCGCGCCGATGCACGTCGTACAGCGCGTCGCCCTGATCTCCTCCGGCCTGGACGAACGACTCCTCGTCGCCGGCGACCCGCTGCAGCACCCCGAGCTCGAGCAGTGTGCGGCACACCGCCACCAGATCGCGCCGTTCGGCCTGGGTGCCGAATGTGAAGGAGAAGTCGAGCGCGGTCAGCGTCGGTTCGGCGGCGAACGTCAGCAGGCGTTCGCCGAGCACGCGCAACGTAATCTGCGGGTCGGCGCGTTCCAACACGGCACAGACGAGGCACAACAGCACGTAGCGGCGGCGACTGTAGCCCCGCAGGCCGCGCGTGGCGTCGTCGAGGTCGGCCGGCCGCTTGTACAGCCGCGCGCCGTCGCGCTCGACGTGGAGGATCCACCCCGTCTCGCGCGTGAACCAGTCGCGCAGCTGTTCGGCGTGGCGGCGCACCAGGGCGAAGTCCTGATGGGTCGGGTTCATCAGCGGCGTCATGAGCAAGCCGCGCACGGCGGCGCGGAACTCGTCGCGGTCGGCGATCTGCTGCCGCTCGCGGATGCCGCGGCTGGTCCGGGACGTGCGAGGATCGGGGCTCATCCGCCGGCCTGGGTGGGGGTGATCGAGACGAGATGATCGCGGCCCGCGAACACGCCGTGCGGTGTCGGGATCGTCGCGTGACTGCCGGCAGCCAGCGGCTGCAGCCGGATATGCAGCAGACCGTCGCCGGTGCGCCGTTCCACCGGAGCATCCGGGCCGGCCTGTTCGCCGAGCGCCTCACCCAGCAATCCGAGGAACAAGCCGAATGCATGCAAGTCGAGTTCGCCGAGGTCGGAGAGCCGCACCGGCCGGCCGGTGGCGAGGCGCTGGCGCGCCGCTTCGACCTGTGCCGATTCCTGCGCGAGTTGGCGCGCCAGCAATGCGCGACTCTCGCCGCGGTCCCTCACCCGCGGCAGCGGGCCGCGCGGCGTGGCTTCGCCGTATTCGCGCAGACGGGGATGGATGCGCAGCGGCGGCCCGTCGGCCCAGGGCGTGTGAGCCGGCAGATCACCGGCATCGGCACCCAGCAGGAAATGCCGCGCCGGATTGAGCGCGAAGGCCGCACGGGCCAGTCGGTGCGCCGCGTCGTCGTCGCCGCATCCTGCGAACCAGCCGGCCAGCACCCGGAAATCCGCCGAACGATCGCTGCGGCCGCTGCGCCGCTCGTTGAGCGCCGCGATCGCCCCCAGCAGCTGCGGAATGGCGGACCGCGCCCGCGCCCGCAGCAGTTCGGCTTGCGGCGGCTCGTCGCCGCTGCTGAGAAACCAGCCCCGCAAACCCTTCCAGCGCTCCTGCCACACCGCACGATAACGCTCTCGGGTATCGGCCTGGCTCCGGGCGTCACCCGGGGCGGCGTCGCGCGCCTCACGCGCGGCGATCTGCTGCAGCATGGCGTCGACATGCGGTTGCAGAGCGACGATCAGGCGCGCGATGGAATCCGAACGCCGAACGAGATCCCCCATGAACCGCTCGAGATAGTCGATCAGGCGGCGCTTGTAGCTCGCCACCGCGCTCGCCTGGGCTTGCTGCAACTCGAAGCTGCGCACCACGCCGGCCATGAAGGCCTGCGCATTCTCGGCCAAGCCTTCGAACACCCGTACGAGGTCGCGCATCGTCTCGTGGATCTTGGCGACGTCGGCGTCGGCGGCGTCGGCGAGGACCCGGAGCGCCTCGAGCCTGCTCGCGATGTCCTCGAGCGCCACGGTCTGAAGCTCGGCCCGGCGCGACAGAGTCTGCGAGAAAATCGCCAGCGCCGCTTCGACGGCCTCTCCGCCTTGCGACAGCCGGTAGAGAAAGCGCGCACGATAGAAGTCGCTCAGGCTCGACACCCGCGCGGTGTCCGGGTGGGATTCCAGATTGCCCCAAGCCGCGAGTTGGGCGAGCCCGTTGTTGACCTCCTCGATGCGGGGCGCAGGATCCTGCCACCGGGCTTCGGCGAGGACTTCGG
>JAVBUK010000127.1:0-2748 GCA_031555345.1 Xanthobacteraceae bacterium
GCAACAGGCCTCGCAGGTGGTCTCGACCATGGGCTTCGTGATCACGCCGGACGCGCTGGCGCAACTCGCCAAGGACGTGGGCGAGAACACCATCCTGTCCCGTACCGGTGGCGCCCCGACCTTCGCGGTCGGCATGGCCTACATCCTGAAGGAGTTCATCGGCGGCGTGGCGATGATGGGGTTGTGGTATCACTTCGCCATCCTGTTTGAGGCGCTGTTCATCCTCACCACCATCGACGCCGGCACGCGGGTGTGCCGCTTCATGTTCCAGGACACCATCGGCTTCGCCATCCCGGCGTTCAAGGACACCAAGAATTGGACCAACAACGTCATCGGTTCGGGACTGGCGGTGATCTGCTGGGGCTACTTCTTGTACCAGGGCGTGGTCGATCCGCTCGGTGGCATCAACCAGCTGTGGCCGCTGTTCGGCATCTCCAACCAGATGCTGGCCGGTATCGCCCTGATCACCTGCACCACCATCCTGTTCAAGATGAAGCAGGAGAAGTTCGCGTGGGTGACCATCCTGCCGACCATCTGGCTGCTGGTGACGACGCTGACCGCCGGTCTGCAGAAGATCTTCCACCCCAAGCCCAACATCGGCTTCTGGGCGCACGCCCAGGTGTTCAGTGACGCGCTGGCGCAGGGCAAGGTGCTCGCTCCGGCGAAGAGCCTCGCCGACATGAACCGGATCGTGTTCAACGACTACGTCAACATGACCCTGGCGATCGCGTTCGTCGCGGTGGTGCTGGCGATGCTGGTCGCCGGGCTGATCTACGTCCGCAAGGCGCTCGCCAATCCGAACGTCACCGCGGTCGAAGTGGGCGGGCTGCACTCGGCGAGGGCGGCTTGATGCTCGACCTGATGAGCCTGCCGCAGTGGACGGCGCGCACCGCACGGTTGATGATCGGGGTTCCCGATTACGAGACCTACGTTGCGCACCGCAAGGTCACGCACCCGGATTTGCCGATCATGACCTATGAGGAGTTTTTCCGGGACCGGCAGGACGCACGCTACGGCGAGGGAAAGCGGGGAGGGCGGATGTTCAGGTGCTGTTGAGCGACCTGACACCGTCCTTGCCACGACCCGAAGGCCCGGCCGCAAGGCCGGGCCTTTTTTCAAAATGGACATCTGCAAGGCGACCGCGTCGAACCGGTTGCCGGGCACGCAAGTCGGTGCCGCGCGGTCGACTGCCGGTCCCGGTGCGATTTTGCGGGCCGCTCGACCGGACCTGATCGTCACCCGGCGGCGAGGGAGTTCTTCGCCGGTCTCGGACCGCGACGCCGGTCGACCGCGTGCAGGGAGACATCCCCGGCCCGACACCGAAGGCGCTCAGCTGGATACCGCCGCCTCGGCGCCGTCCATCGTTGGTTTAGATTTGCGAGCTACCTTGAGGCTTGGTCCTTTGGTGACCACGACCAAGTACCTTCGAGATTGTTCACGATCGGGTCGCCCGCCGGGCACGAGATCCTCGACGCGTGTCGCGTCCATCGGCTGGCCGTTGCCGGTGTCGAGGCGTCGCCGGAACGGAAGCCGACTGGTCTGGTGGTTGGGTTCGCGCAATGCCGCTACGACAGCTGTTCTCGGTCAACACCCTCAAGGTCGCGGCTGCCGGCCTCATCGGATTGGCGGTGCTGGCCACCGGCGCCACTTTGTGGGCGTTGCGCAACGACGCGATCGTGGCCGAGCAGCGCGACAACCGCAACATCAGTGTCATCCTGGCGAACCAGATCAGCCGCTCGGTCCGCGAAATCGACGGGCTGCTCAGGGAAATCGGCGATCGCAGCGTCAAGACCGGGGTCCTCACGGCAGACCAGTTTCGTCGGGAACGCGGCCAGTTTGCCCTGTTCGAGGAAATGCAGGGCCGGTTGAGCCACGAGGCGTATGCCGACGTTCTCACCGTGCATGACGGCTCCGGCCGGGTGCTGGCGTCGACCAGTCCGGCGATCATTCCGGGAACGGACGATTCCGACAGCGAGTACTTCAGGTATTTCAACGTACACGCCGGCGCCGATCTGTATGTCGGCATTCCGGTCGTCGACGCGATGTCCGGAATTCGGCGAATTTTCTTCAGCCGCCGCGTCGACGGTCATCGGGGCGACCTGGCCGGTGTGGTGACGATCGGGGTTCCGGTCGAATACCTGATGAGAAGCTACGAATCGATCAGCGCGCTCAACGGACAGACGCTGACGCTGATGCGCCGCGACGGCACCATCGTGATGCGTCACCCGGACGTCGAAGGCTACGCGGGCCGGAAGATGCCGGCGTCGTCGCCGTGGTACGACCTGGTGGCTCAGGGGGGCGGCAGCTACCGTTCGCCGGGCTACTTCCTTCACGAGAAGGCGCGGCTGGTCGCCGTCCAGCCGCTGCGGGACCATCCGCTGGTCGTCAACATCAGCACGCTCGAAACGGCCGCGCTCGCCACCTGGAGAACGCGGGCGTTGCTGATCTGGTGCGGCATCATCATCGCGACTTTGTGCTCGGTCGTTCTGCTGGGCGCGCTCACGCGACGGGTCAGGCGGCTGGTCGATTCGGAAGCATCACTGATCGAAAGCAACGCCTATCTCGACGCCGCGCTGAACAACATGCTGCAGGGCCTTGCGATGCTCGACAAGGACCAACGGGTGGTGCTCGCCAACGCGCGTTTTGCCGAGATGTACCGGTTGCCCGCGGATGTGCTCAGGCGGGGCCGCCCGCTGGTCGACGTGCTCGAGGCCCGCGCCGCTGCCGGAACGCTTGCCAACCCGAAGT